>NZ_JASCOP010000009.1:0-61638 GCF_029959395.1 Stenotrophomonas sp. PS02300 | reverse complement strand
GCCCTGCGTGGCTGCGCTTCGTCGGACACCCTGCAGCCACGCAGGGCGTGGCTCTACGCGGTACGGGCGTAACGCAGCAGGCGTCCGCGCCCTGGCGAGCTGCTTTCGTCTTCGCCGAAGCCGCCTTCTTCGGTGGCTTCATACCCCTGCAATGCCATGGCGCGCGAGAAGCCGCCGATGTTGCCGCGACCGGGATCGGTCAGCAGCAGTTCGGCGGTGGGCTTGGCGTGGCGCTCCATCATCGCGGCAATCTGTACGCCATGGCCGCGCTCATACAGCACGTCGCTGCCGATGATCAGATCGAAACGACCCAGTGACGTATCCGGCATCTCCCAGGGCAGGTCGCGGTAATGCACGGCCGGCAGGTCGTTGAGCCCGGCGTTGTAGGCCAGGAACGATTCGGCCAGCGGGTGGTGGTCGCTGGCCACCACGTTGGCGCCGCGATGGGCCAGCACCAGGCTGGACAGACCCAACCCACAGCCCAGCTCAAGAATTCTCTTCCCGGCCACGTCGTACTGGCTCATGGTCTCGGCCAGCACCCGGCCGGCCGGCCAGACCTGGCCGAACAGGCTCCACAACGAGGAATGGATGCCGGCGCGCTCGGCGCGGCCGGTGGGATCGGCGAACTGCTGCAGGTCGCTGAGGGCACGAATACGGAACTCGTGGCCATTGACGGCAACAGTGAGAATGCGGGTGGTATAGCCCGGCATGTGCGCTCCATGGGACGGCTCAAATGGGGAGCGAAGCGGGCGACCGTAGTGGCCGCGCAGGACGCGCGAAACGGCGTGGGACGCACCCATCCTACAGGATGGGCGGTTTCCGCCCTTCACTCAGTATCGGATCTGGCAATTGGGACAGAAGAAGGTGCGCCGCCGGCTCTTGCCGGGGTAGGTCTTGGAAACCGGGCCGCCGCAGGTTGGGCAGATCCGCTTGGTATGGATCTGCCAGTGCTTCTTCAGCTCGAAGGCGCGCTTCCATTCCAGGAACAGGAAGCTGTAGGCGCGGGCGTCGGCAATGACCCTGCCGAGTACCCGCGGCGGCAGCGCTCCCACCGTGCTTTCCGGGTGCACCCGCTGGCGGAACAGCACTTCGTTCTTGATGATGTTGCCGACGCCGGCGAACAGCTCCTGGTCCAGCAGTGCGTCGCAGACCAGCGTGTCTGGCTGCTGCTTCAGCCGGCGCCGGGCCAGGCGGGGGTCCCACGCATCGTTCATCACGTCGGTGCGCCAATCGTAGGTTTCGTCCAGCCTGCCTTCGATGTACTTCAGCGACGAGGCATAGATGTTCAGCTCGCCGTTGTCGAACTGCAGCGAAACCCGCGGGGGCGACGGCTTGCGTTCGTCGATGCGGTAGCTGCCGAACATCAGCATGTGCACGCGCAGGCTGAAGCCGCTGAACTCGACCAGGAAGTGCTTGCCCCAGCTGCGCAGTGCGACCACGCGCCGCCCCTCCATGCGGGTGAGGTCCAAGGCGCTGTTGCCGAGCGCGCGCCGCACGGTCTTGCCACGGAACTTCGCCGCCGCCTCGCGCAGGATGACGATCGAGGGACCTTCAGGCATTCAACCGCTCCTGCAGTCGCGCGGCGTTGGCAACGGCAAAGCCGTGTGCGGTGTTGTCGAAGATGACCCAGCGGGGTCCACGTGCCTGGCGCACCTGCCCTGCCAGCGCGTCCAACGCCGCATCGTCGTAATCGCTGTAGTACATGCGCGGTGCGCCGTGCAAGCGCCAATAGCGCCATGTCGATGCACCGCCCGGCTGCGCAGCCGCCGGCACACGCGCTGGGTCGGCTCCCAGCCGCGAGACGCCGTGCCGCAGCAGCAACGCGTCGGCCGCGTCGGTGAACCAACTGGCATGGCGCGGCTCGCACGCCAGCGGCGCCTCGCTGCGCCTGCGCAGCGCACGGAAGAAGCTGGAGGCGCGGCGGGGGTCCAACGCCAATGAGGGCGGCAGCTGCAGCAGCAGTCCACCGAGCTTGGTGCCCAGCGCGCTGGACTCGTCCAGGAAGCGGTCAAGCAACGGTCCCACGCCGACCAATGCCGAATCGTGGGAGATCGTGCGCGGGATCTTGACCGAGAAACGGAACGCGGGCGGCACGCTGGCCGCCCAGCGCTCGTAGGTACCGGGCTTGTGGGGCCGATAGAACGAGGAGTTGATCTCCACCACCGGGAACCGGGTGGCATAGCGCGCGAGCATGCTCTCCCCTGGGCCGAACAGGTCAGCGTAGCGGCCCGGAATGGACCAGCCTGCGCAGCCGACCAGCGGGCCGGAGGAGGCGCGCATGTCCGTCACTCAGACCTGGATCTCGCCTTGGTCTTCGCCGTCCCAATAGTGGATGCGGTGCGCGTGGACGTGGATCAGGACCAGGCCGGGGGTGTCCACGCCCTGTTCGAACCAGCGCTCCAGGCTCTTCTGCCAGTGTTCGCGCATCACTTCCTTGTCGCGGATGATGCGGCCCTTGCCCTGCACGAACACGAACAGCGGCGGTTTGCCGAGCAGGCCCTTGCTGCCGGTGAAGCTGAGCGCGACCTTGGGTTCGGCCTGCAGTTCGCGCACCATGTCGGTGCTGTCGAGCGCGAAGAACCAGCTGTCACCGTCGTAATCGACATCGCCGTTGTTGCTCATCGGGCGGCCGGAAATCTCGCCGTTGTCGGCGAAGGTCTGCAGCATGGTGAAGTCGATGCCAGCCATTTTTTTGGCCAGGTCGTGCAGGGTAAGCGTGGTCATGGCAGGGTCCGCGCAGGATTCGGGTGCTCCCAGCCTCGGCCGGGACCCGTGACCGGATCGTGCACGGGCCCTGCCGTGGCGTTCACGGCAGTGCGGTGTTGCCGATGAACACAGGGTTGGAATGGAACCACAGGTCCTGCCAGGGATCTTCGCCCTTGATGTCGGCCAATGGCGTGGGTTCGTCGGTGCTGCTGCCGCGCGCGCGGACGAAGCCACCGCCTTCCGGCGCCGGCAATGTCCACGTCACCTGGTACCACGCCCCTTCCTGCTTCCAGTCCTTCGCGGTGAAACGCCGGGTCTGTATCTGCGGCGATTGTCCGCCGCCGCTGCCGACGATCAACTGCAGCTGGCGGAGCGCTGGATGCTGCCCGATCGCATTGGCGCGTTCGGGCGTTCGCACCCGCAACTGCACGCGCATCGGCGTGCCTGCTGCCACGGCCACGGTCTCGCCCATGCGCCCTACCCCACCGCTGCCATCGGCCGCCTGCACGGTCAGCTCCAACGCATCGATCAGGTCGCCGGTCACCGCGAACATACGGCCGCCGCGCACGCCGCCGAGAATGTCATCGGCCTCCGGACGCGCCCATACATACGTCTTGCTGTACTCACCCGGATCGAAGTCACTGCCCCCATCGCGCTGGTTCACATGCGAATCGGAACTGGCGGTGATCCAGAAGCGCGTGCCGTCGGCCAGCATCTGGTCCCACACGCCACCCACCTGCGTGGTCATCTGGTCGAAGCCGCCGAATGTCGGTGCCGCCGCATTCCGGTAAAGGCCACGCTCGGTGCGGGTGGCCTGGTGCCCGGGCGCGCCTTCCATGCCGACCAGCACCTGCGGCGCGGCGGCATGCCAGGCGTTCAGCTCGGCCGGCTCCACCTCACCCCACTCCCCTACCCCGGTGGCGGTTCGCGAGGGGTGGTTGATCAGCATCAGCGGCAACGGACTCAACCCGCGCATGTGGGCCAAGGCATCAAGCATGTGCTGGTGGTTATCGCGGCTGCCCTCCTGCAGCGGCTCGCCGCGGCTGTAGTCGCGTTCGATCGTCACCAGCTGTTCGGCTTCGCGCGGACCCGGCGCGATGATCAGCGAGGCGTGCTCACCGGCCGGCACATCGAATTCCATGCCGTTGAACTGGATGACCTCAGGCACGTCCTGCCGGGCCTGCAGCAGCGCCGGATAGGCATGGTCGCGGGTCACCGCCGAGTGGCCGGGGCCGCCGTGGTCGGTATGCACCATCCAGCGCAGCCCGAAATGGCGCGCGCGCCCGGCGTTGTGGCTGCGGGTGTAGGTCGAGTCGCCGCCACGGATGGGCGTGGGAGGCGTGGTGCTGCGGTCCCAGTCCACGCTCCATTCGCTGTGCACGTGGTGGTCGCCGGGCTGCCAATCGCGGCCGGCACCAGGATCGGCAGGCGATGCCGTGGCCGGCGCCGCAAGCAGCGCCAGCAGAAGAAGGGTTTGCATGTGGGTTCCTTGCTGGCCGGTGCCTGCCGCCAGCGGCGACAGGCACCGGGAGGATCAGAAGTCGGCCCGCAGGCCCAGGCTGATGCGACGTCCCGAGGCTTCGTACATGGTCGGGAACGACGGATCCATGGTGTAGCCGCTGGTGATCTCGTTGGTCAGGTTGATGCCCTTCAGGCTGACCTTGATGTTGTCGGTGATCCGGTAGCCGATCGACACATCCATCTGGCCGTATGCATCGCGCCAGATCGGGTACATGTCATAGCCGATCGATTCCACGTACTCGTCCTTGTGGTTGTAGGACACGCGGGCATCGAACCGGTCATTCTCATAGTACGCGGTGAGGTTCCAGGTCTTCTCCGCCAGGCCGGGCATCGGGGTACGGATGCCCAGGTCGGATTCACCGGCCAGCGAGCTGTCCAGCACGGTGTAGTTGGCGTTCACGCCGAAGCCTTCCAGCACCGGGTGGAACATGCCCAGCGGCAGCTGCGCCACCAGCTCCACGCCGTCCACCTGGTAGGAGCCCTTGGCGTTCACCGGCTGGTACACGTCGAAATCGAAGATGCCGTTGAGGGTGCCGTTGGCGTTGTACACCGCCACATCCTCGACCACGCCGGTGAGCGAGTTGATCACCACGCCGTCGATGTTCTTGCGGAAGTAGGAGGCGGCAAACAGCGCGCCGTTGTCCAGGTACTTCTCCAGGCCCACTTCCCACTGCTTGGCATAGGTGGGCTTGAGCTCCGGGTTGCCATCGGTGAAGCGGTACGAGCTCCAGCTGGCGGTGCGCTTGTAGGCGATGTCGGTCAGCGCCGGGCGCATCATGGTCTTGGACGCGGCCGCGCGCAGCAGCAGGCCCTGGGCCAGTTCGGCGGTCATGTTGAAGCTGGGCAGCAGGTCGTCGTAGCTGCCATCCTTGGACACCGGGGTATCGGTGTAGCCGGTGCTGCCATCGGGCCGCTGGATGGGGTGGTAGCCGAACGAGGTGACGCTGGTATCGACGTAACGCGCACCGGCGTTGATGTTGACCGGTACGTGGCCGATATCGAAGGCGAAGTCCGCCATGGCGTACACGCTCGTCACCTTCTCATCGACCTGGTAGAACTGGCCGGCGTCGAACGGGGTGTAGAAGCCGTCGTAGCGGAAGGCGCGGCGTGCGTAATCGTTGGACACCTGCTGCCAGTCCAGGTCCTTGATGGTGTAGTCGCCACCGGGAACGATGTCGCCGATCCACTGCAGGGGGCTGTCGGCCAGGGTACGGGTGTTCACCCAGGCGCTGCTGCCGGCGGTCGGCCCGGTGATCTTGAGTTCGCCGTACTGGCGCTGCTTGGATCGGTCGGTGTAGCGCGCACCGAACTTCACGTCACGCAGTGCCGGCAGGAAGGCCAGGTCCAGCATGCGGGTCACGTTGACCTGGGCGGCGTACTTGTCGTCGTCCACCTTCTCCAGCGTGGTTTCATAGGCTTCGAACAGGTACTTGTCCGAGGCGTTGTACATGTCGAAACCGCCCGGGGTGCTGGGAATGGTTTCGCCGCTGCGGCCGGTCCAGCGGGTGCGCGAAGGTGCGTAGGCGACGTGCTTGAGGTTGGAGAAGTCCGAGGTCTTCTCCGCGCCGGAGTAGCCGGCCATGGCGTCGATGTACCAGTCCTGCCCCTTCCAGTCGAGGGCCACGCTGTACTGGCTGTAATCGGTCTTGTTGATCCGCTCCTTGCTCAGCATCTCGTGCTGGGTGGCGGTGTAGGACACATCGCGCAGCACCACCATGCCGTACTCGGACAGGGTGCTGGCATCGTACTCATGGATGGTGTCGAGGGTGCTGCGGCTGGACGCCGAATAGGCGGCCGCGTCGTACTCGTCTTCGGTCGAATCGTAGCCGCCCAGCATCGCATCGAAGGTCAGGCTGAAGCTGCTGCTCGGCTTGTACTGCAGCGACGCGGTGGCGCCCCACTTGTCCTGCTCGTTGAGGTAGACGCGGTCGCCGACCTTGTCCTGGAACACCACCAGGTTCGTTTCATCGGTGTCGGTACGGTTGACGATGTTCACCCCGGCATCGCGGGCCAGCACGGCCTGGGCCTGGGTACCGCGGGTGCCGGACGCCCCCAGGAAGCGCGACATAGGGCGGAAGTTGATGCCCGAGGTGGAATCGGTACGGTTGGTGCGCTTGGACTGCGAGTACGACACCAGGCCGCCCCAGTCGCCCCAGGTATCGGCGGCCAGGAACGCGAAGCGCGGGTCCACTTCTTCGGAAATGCTGTTGTGCGCGCCTTCGGCCGACAGCACCAGCTTGCGCTCCTTGTAGTCGAACGGGCGCGCGGTGGTGATCTTCACCGAGCCGGCGATGCCACCCTCTTCATCGGCGGCGGTGGGCGACTTCTGCACCGTGACCTGCTGGATGATCTCCGAGGCGAACATGTCGAACTCCACGTCGCGCCCACCACTGCCGGAGGCGGTGGCCAGGTCGTTGATCGACACGTACGTGTATTCCGACGGCAGGCCACGCACGCTGACCTTGGTGCCCAGGCCCTTGCTGCGCTCGATGGTCACGCCGGGAACGCGCTGCAGCGCTTCGGCCAGGTTCTGTTCCGGAAAGTCGGCCACGTCGGTGGCCACGATCGAATCGGAAAAGCCGATGTTGTTACGCTTCAGGTCCACCGCCTGTTCCAGGCTGCGGCTGTAGCTGCCGGTCACCTGGATGGTTTCCAGGTTCTGCGCGCCCGGCGCGGCGACGTCACTTGCCGAGGCCTGCAGCGGCGCCGCCCCGGCATCGGCCACCGCCATGGGCGCGACCACCCCGGAGGTGGGCTCGTTACCCGCCGTGGCGGCTTCAATGGTGACCGTACCGGCATTGAGGTAGCGGTAGCGCAGCCCGGTGCCGGCCAGCAGGCGGTCAAGCGCCGCCTCGGCGGTCAGGCCCGCCGGCACCGCCGGAGTGCGCGGGTTGCCGGCCACCTGCGCGTTGTAGACGAACTGCAGGCCGGTCTGGCGCGACAGTGCGTTGAGTGCCATGTCCAGCGGCTGCGAGGCGATGGCATCGGCGGCAAGGCGGGTCGGTTCTGCAGCGGTGGCCGTCGCGGTGACCTGCAGGGCAAGGGCGATCGAAAGGAACAGAGTGCAGCGCATCGTGGGATCCAGTGAGGGAATGGCGGTGGCGTTCCCCAACTACGACGCGGCAAGGCGTGGATCGGGCACCGCTAATTCGATGAATTTTTTTTGACAACGCCCTCGGCCACCTCGCGCATGCGTACGTGGATGCCATCGGCACGTTGCTGGATGACCAGCGCCGGCTGCTGGTCCAGGAACGCGCGCAGCGAACCCAGGTCATCGGCGCGCAGGTTGCCGGTGAGGCGCAGCGCGCCGGCGTCATCGCTGACGCGCAGGCGCAGGGCGTTGCTGCGGTTGAAGCGATCGGCCACTTCGCGCAGGGGCTCGTCGCGGAACACGATGTGCCCCTGCCACCATGCGGTCATGCTGGCGGCGTCCTCATCGCGCAGCTGCACGCGCTGGTCGCGGTAGTCGACCTGGGCCACCTTGCCGGCCGGCAGATCGGCCAGCAGGCGGCCGCGCCCGCCATCGCCATGCACCTGCACGCGGCCCTCGCTCACCGCGATGCGCGCCTGTTCACGCAGCAGCGAGACATCGAAGGTAGTGCCGATGTCGGTCACCTGCAGGCCGCCGGCATGCACGGCAAACGGTCGCCGGTCCGGCGCGACGACGAAGCTGGCTTGGCCGCGTTCCAGTTCAACGCGGCGACCGAACAGGCTCATCCGCACCGAGACTTCGCTCTCGGCATTGAGATGAAGCATGCTGTGGTCGGACAGCTCGATCTGGCGCGGCGCGCCATGGGCGGCCACATAGCGGGTGGTATGCGGCCATGCCAGCGGCGTGCCGACACCCACCGCCAGCAGCAGCGCTGCCGCGGCAGCGATACCCGGAAGCCGCCGACGTCGGGCCGGCGCAGGCGCTGCCGCACGCGGCGGGCGCGCCGGCAGCTGCACGACGTTGTCGCCCGTACCCTGTGGTGCCGGTGCCGCCAGCAGCGCGTCCAGGTCGATCGGCATCGCGCGCAGCGCCTCCCCCAGCGCGCCTGCGGTTTCGCTGATCACCAGGTATTCGCGCAGGTGCTCGGGCGAAACCAGCAGCCAGTCCATGAAGGCACGCTGCTGCGCCGGCGACACATCGCCCTGGCGTTGCAGCGCATGCCAGTGCGCGGCGGCCTGGGTCAAGGCAGAGGGATGCAACGACGGTTCACTCATCGCGCCACCTCGCGGTCGGCCATCGCACGCCGGCACACGGCAAGCCCGCGCACGACGTGCTTCTTCACCATGTGCGAGGAAACGCCCAGCCGCTCGGCGATCTGCTTGTAGCTCAGCCCATCGCGGTACTGCATCACCAGCACGGCGCGGGTGTGTTCGGGCAGCGTGGCCAGCAGCGCCTGCAGGCGCTGGCTGCGTTGTTCGCGTTCGGCGGCATCTTCCACGCATTCCCCGCTGGCCAGGCCCTGGCCCAGCTGTTCGATGTCCTCGATCGGCAGGGTCGACCAGCGCCTGCGGCTGGCCTGCTCACGCGCCAGGTTCAGCGCTACGGTGAACAGATACGCCTCGGGATTGGCGATGGACTCGCCCGGCCCCGCGTGCGCACGCAGCAGACGCAGGTACGTCTCCTGCACCAGGTCTTCGGCGTCCTGTCGCGCCCCCCGGCGCACGAAGAACCCCCGAAGCACCGGCGCGTGTTCCACGAACATCCGCGCCAGCCGCCCTCTTGCCTGCTCGGCCACTGTGCCGCCCCAACCCCTGAAGTGCGGCGCAAGGTAAGCGCTGCGTATTACGCGCTGGTGACGGTGCGGCGCAGGCCAAGGCACTTGACAGGCCCTCGCGCGACGGCGCAGGATTAGTTAACGAATTAATTAACTATCCGAATGGACCGCATCTTCGAGGCCCTGGCCTCCACCGCCCGCCGGCAGATCCTGGCCTACCTCAACGGTGGCGAGTTGACTGCGGGCGAACTGGGGGAACGCTTCGATTTCAGCAAGCCGGCGCTGTCCAGCCACCTGCGCATCCTCGAGGATGCCGGGCTGATCGAACGCGAGAAGCGCGGTCAGTTCGTGTATTTCCGCCAGGTGCCCGACCGCCTGACCAACACGTTGTTCGCCTGGGCCGCCGAAGTCTGCCCGGTCGGCGGCCCGCTGCAGCGCGAAAGCCGCGCGCGCGCCAAACGCAAACCCACCCCTTCGACCTGAGCCCTGCCACCAGGAGACCGGCATGCTGGACACCCACCGCGTGAGTCGTTCGTTCCCCAGCATCAGCCTGCCTTCTTACGGCGATGGCAGCCCGGTTGAAGTGGCCCTGATCACCCAGCTCGGAATCGGTGCCGGCGACCAGCTGCTGCGCGATGCCGGGCTGCGCCAGGCCGCGCACCCGGCCTTCGTGGACGCATTGGACGAGCCGTCCGCACGGCTGGGCGGCATGCACCTGGCCCATGACGATGCCTCGTCGCTGTATTCGTTCTCGGTCGGGCGCCAGGGGCATCCGTTCCACCGCCATGCCGGGCCGCGCATGTTCACCGCCATCGCCGGCAGCGGCGGTGCGCAGCTGCGCTTTTCCACCGCGTCCGATGCGCAGCTGCAGCGCGACCCGGCCGCGTTCCTACATGCGCTGCGCTGCGTGGACATCCCGCCCGATTGCCTGTTCACCGTGCGCTTCGGCAGCGGCACCTGGCACCAGTTCGTCTCGCGCCACCCGCGCCACCCGGCGCTGTTCGCGCTCTCATGCCATGCCAACGAGCGCAGCGGTGCGTTGACCGAAGCGCAGCGCGCGCAGATCGATGCCGACAACGCCGACATCCCCAGCCTCACCGATACGCTGCCGCCCGCGCTGCAGCAGCTGCTGGCGCAGGCGGACCTGTCCCGCGTGCCGGTGGTGAGCCTGTCATTGCGGGCGCCCTCGCGGTCCATGCTGGCCGGGCTGTGCGCGCGCACCCGAGACCTGGTCGGCCCGCTGCGCGTGCTGCTGGGCCGGCTGCGCCCGGCGCACGGCTACATCGGGCGCCGCGCGGCGCGCCATCCGGTGCAGGCGCTGCCCGCTCCCCCGGCCGACTCGCTGTTGCAGCAGGCACTGGTGGAAGGCAACGACCACCAGGACTACAACACGCTTACCCTGCCCGCGCACAGCGTGGCCAGCCGCTCGGCCAGCGCGGTGCTGGAAGCGGTGCTGGACGGTTTCCTGCTCAACCCGCCGCCAAGCGTGGGGCGCCTGATGGCGCTGCGCAACGTGCTGGTGGCCCCGCTGCAGCTGCGTACCTCACCGCTGGGCTGCCCGGTCTCCTCGCTGCTGTCCACTGATCGCAGCATGCTGTTCGCCGGGCGCTTCCCGGTGCATGCGCAGCGCGTGGACGCCGGCGACCGCAGCGCCGAAGTGCTGCTGGGCGCCGACGACCGCCACCTGCGGTTCCGCTCCTGCGTGCGGGTGCAGCTGCTGGACGATGGCGCGGCGGTGATCTCGCTGGGCACGCGGGTGCGCACACATAACCGTTTCGGTCGCCTGTACATGGCCGCCATCGACCACGTGCACCGCCGGCATATCAGCCCGGCCATGCTGCGCATGGCCGTGGCCCACGCGCTGGCACCGGAACTGGTGCTTACGGTGCGCGCCGCAGCGTCACCAGCGTGATCTCCGAGGGCACGCCGATGCGGGCGGCAAACCCCGGCCACAACCCGGCGCCGTTGCTCACGTACAGCGTCATGCCGTTCACCTCATAACGCCCGGATACATAACCGCCGTTGGCACGCTTGACCAGCTGGTCCATGCCAACGATGTGGCCGCCATGGGTATGCCCGGACAGCTGCAGCTTCACACCCTTGGCCGCATTGGCCTGGGCCTCGCGCGGACGGTGGTCGAGCAGGATCACCGGGGCGGCGGGATCCGCACCTGCCAGTGCGGCGTTCAGATCGGGCATTGGCAGGCCATAGCGCGCCGCCACCGGGTCGGTGACGCCGGCGATGGTCAGCACCGCGCCATCGCGCGTTACCTGCGTGTGGCTGTTCTCCAGCACCTGCATCCCCAGCGCGCGGAACGCCTGCATCCAATGCGCGTACTGGCCGTAATACTCGTGGTTGCCGGTGATGGCGATCACCCCATCCGGCGCCTGCAGCTGGCCCAGGCTGCGCACATCGTTGGCACGGGCGCTCACGCTGCCATCGACCAGGTCACCGGTGATGACCACCAGGTCCGGCTTCAGCGCATTGCTTTCGGCCACCACCTTGGCCACCCAGTCCCCGGTGAGCAGGCGGCTGGCGTGGATGTCGGTGAGCTGCAGCATGCGGTAGCCATCGAACGCTTGCGGAAGGCCGGCAATGGTCACGTCGATCTGGCGGGTCTGCGGCACGGCAATGCCCTGCTGCACGCCCCAGATGCCGAGCACCAGCGCCAGTCCGCCCGCCACTGGCCGCAGCCAGCTGCGACGCAGGGCAGCGGCAGCGCGCGGCAGCTTCAGCAGGCGCGCGCCCAGCAGCAGCACATCCAGCACCAGCAGGAATACCGCCACCAGCAACAGCGCGGTGAAGCCGCTGGCCAGCACCACCAGGGCCGCCTTGGGAATCTCCGGCGAGGCCATGGTGCCGGCGAACCGCGCCACGATCCGGTGGTGCAGCGCGAGCGCCAACACCAGCAGGCCCAAGGGGCCACGTACCGAGACCGGCACCCGCAGCGGCCAGATCAGGCGCCACACCACGTACAACGCAAGCACTACTCCAACAACACTCAGCACAGGCAATTCCAGGTTCCATGGGGGTTGCACGGGCGCGCGCGGCGATCGTGCAGCGCACCATCTTTGCCGAAGTTGACGACAGGTGCCACCGCGAGGTGATGGAATTCTGGGTTGCGCGGTTCAGCGAGAAGCGGATTTCTTCGCTTTGGCCTTGGCCGTATTGAAGGCCACCGCCGCCCGGACCAGGGCCTTCAGCGCCGCCTCGTTGATCTTCTCGCCTTCATGCACGTCGATGGCACGCCGGGTGTTGCCCTCCAGGCTGGAATTGAACAGCCCTTTCGGATCGTCGAGCTTGGCCCCGTGGGCGAAGGTCATCTTCACGGCAGACTTGTAGGTTTCGCCGGTACAGAGGATGCCGTCGTGCTCCCAGACCGGCACCCCGCGCCACTTCACGGTCTCCACCACGTCGGGATCGGCCTTGTGGATGATGCTGCGCAGCTGCGCCAGCGTTTTGCCGCGCCAGTCGTCGAGCGCGGCGATCTTTGCATCGATCTGCTGCGCGGCGTCTTCCGGTGCGGCGGTGGCGGTGGCGATCGGCTTGCTGCGGGTGCTGGCACGGGGCATGACCGGGTCCTGATCAACGTTGAAAGAAAGGGATTGGTTACATCCGTTCGCCGGGAAGCCGGCTGGCCTGCTTCACCCAGCGGGTGAACTGTTTCACATCCAGCGGCTCGTCCTCGACCACGTGCAGGTAGCGCGTGTCCTGGCTTTTGGAAGCCTCCGGCGGCACCGGATCCAGCGCCTTGCCACGAAAGAACGCCACTTTGATGTAGCGCGCGTAGCAATGCATGCTGAGGAACCAGCCGTCATCGCCCGCTGCATAGAGGGGCGAGTTCCATTTGACCGCCTTGCGCACGCCCGGCACCGCCGCCACGACCAGCGCATCGAGCTGCCGGGCCGCTTCGCGCTTCCAGTCGGGTATTGCCGCGATCCACGCCTGCACCGGGGCATCGCCCTCGCCCTTCGGAATCTGCGGGTTGCCGCCGGCCAGCAGGCGCGGGGTGCCGGTGGGTGGGGCGGGGACGGCCTTGCGTCGGGTGGTTGCCACATCGATGCCCATACAGGTGCCTGGGCGCGTTATAGCGGGTTCGCCGCAGAGTCAGCAACGTGATGGCAGTGGCGGGCACCGCAAAAGTACTGAGCCGTTTGCGGGAGATTACCGATGCAGCGGGCATGCCACCCGGGCCACGATCAGCGCTCCTCCCGCACACTCCCCGCAGGCGCAGACACCATGGCTACGAAGGCATCCAAGGCACCCAAGAAGGCGTCCAAGGCACTCAAGGCGACCAAGGCGACCCAGGCGAAGAAACCCAACATCCTGGTCATCTTTGGTGACGACATCGGCATTCCGCAGATCAGCGCCTACACGCGCGGGCTGATGGGCTACCAGACGCCCAACATCGACCGCATCGCCAACGAAGGTGCCCTGTTCACCGATTCGTATGGCCAGCAGAGCTGCACCGCCGGGCGCGCGTCCTTCATCCTCGGACAGGAGCCGTTCCGCACCGGCCTGCTCACCATCGGCATGCCGGGCGACCCGCACGGCATTGCCGAGTGGATGCCGACCATTGCCGATGTGCTGAAGACCGAAGGCTATGCCACTGGCCAGTTCGGCAAGAACCACCTGGGCGACCAGGACCAGCACCTGCCCACCAACCATGGCTTCGATGAGTTCTTCGGCAACCTGTACCACCTCAATGCGGAAGAAGAACCGGAGGGCTACTTCTACCCCAAGGACCCGGCGTTCAAGAAGAAGTACGGCCCGCGCGGGGTGATCCACTCGCATGCCGGCGGCAAGATCCAGGACACCGGCCCGCTCAACAAGGCGCGCATGCCCACCGTGGATGAAGAATTCCTGGACGCCGCGCAGAGCTTCATTGGCGATGCGGTGGAGAACGATGAGCCGTTCTTCGTCTGGTTCAATACCACCCGCATGCATATCTTTACCCACCTCAAGCCGGAATCCGAAGGGCTCAGCGGCAAGGGCCTGCATGCCGATGGCATGGTGGAGCACGACGGTCACGTCGGCCAGTTGCTTGACCACCTGGACGAGCTTGGCGTCGCCGACAACACCATCGTGCTGTACACCACCGACAACGGCGCGGAAATCGCGTTGTGGCCGGACGGTGCGATGACGCCGCTCCGCGGCGAGAAAGGCACTACCTGGGAAGGCGGCATGCGCATCCCGATGATGGTGCGCTGGCCGGGCGTGATCGAACCGGGTACCGCCTACAACGACATCATTTCGCTGATCGACTGGTTCCCCACCCTGTGCGCCGCCGCCGGCGTGGAGGATGTGGTGGGCAAGATGAAGAAGGGTTTCAAGACCAAGAAGAAGACCTTCAAGGTGCACCTGGATGGGTATGATTTCGGCCCGTACTTCCACGGCAAGGTGGATGCCGGCCCACGGCAGGCGCTGTACTACTTCGACCAGGGCGGCAACCTCAACGCGGTGCGCTATGCCGACTGGAAGGTGAGCTTCGCGGTGGCCAGCCACGGCAACATCGCCACCGCCAAGCGTGAGGTCACCGCGTGGGCGACCATCACCAACCTGCGCATGGATCCCTACGAGCGCGGCCTGGAGGAAGGTGGCGGCGCGATGGGCTTCATCGGCCAGCAGATGTGGCTGCTGGTGCCCATCCAGGGGCTGATCAAGTCGTTCTTCTCCGACTTCGCCAGCTACCCGTACCAGCCCGGCAGCACGCTCAACCCCAGCGGCATCAACTACAGCCTGCTACAGGCGCAGGATGCGATGAAGCGGTTGAAGGAACTAGAGACCCTGCGGACCAACTGAGGACCGCAGGCCAGCGATGGGGCGAGCTGAACGGCCGCCCCATCCTCGCCTGCACCCCCTTGCATCCAAACGTTCCGCGCCCTATAAATGAGTGGTCACTCACTTATAGTCTGTCATGGCCCGCCCCCTCAGCGAAGCGAAACGCGATGCGATCCTGGCTGCTGCCGCCCAACTGGTGGCGGCACAGGGCGTGGGCGCGTCCACCGCGCAGATCGCCAAGGCGGCCAAGGTCGCCGAGGGCACGGTGTTCACCTACTTCGAGACCAAGGACGCGCTGCTCAATGCGCTGTTCGTGCGCCTTGAAGAGCGCCTGGCGCTCGCGGTGGGTGGCACCTTCCCGGCCCATGCCGAGGTCCGCGAACAGCTGCAGCATGTCTGGAACGCGCTGCTGGTCTGGGGCGCGGCGCACCCGATCGACCGCATGGCACTGCGCCAGCTGAAGGTGTCCGAGCGCATCACCGACTGCACCCGCACCCATTGCGCCGGGCTGTTCGGCACCACGCTGCAGACGCTGGAAGCCAGCCTGGCCCGCCATATCGACCCGGAGCGCATTCCGTTCTACCTGGGCCGGGTGCTGATCAGCCTGCTGGAAACCACCCTGGAGGCCATGGCCGCCCAGCCCGACCAACGCGACACCCTGCAGCAGGCCGGTTTCGACCTGTTCTGGAAGGGCATTCAACGTTGATTTTTCGCACCCATTAAATGAGTGCGTACGCACTCACCTTCAAGGAGACGCATGCGCATCCTGCCTGTACTCGCTGCCGCCTTCGCCCTCACCGTTCTGATCGGGATGACCTTCACCGTGCCTATCGCCTCTTACGAGACCTCGCCGCAACGCGCCGACGACCAGTTCACCAACGTGGCCGCCAAGCCGAAGGAATCCTTCGGCGCCACGCTCAAGCTGTTCTGGGAGTTCATGTTCAACCGCCCGCCGGGCACCACCCCGCCCAAGGCGCCGCCGGTGCGCGCGCTCACCGCGCAGGCGCTGGTCGAAGCGCCAGACCGCAGCATGTACCGGCTGGGCCATTCCACCCTGCTGATCAAGCTGCGCGGTGGCTGGTGGCTGACCGACCCGGTGTTTTCCGAGCGCGCCTCGCCCGTGCAGTGGATGGGCCCGAAGCGTTTCCACGCCCCGCCGATCGCGCTGCAGGACCTGCCGCCGATCCGTGGCGTGCTGCTCTCGCATGACCATTACGACCACCTGGACCGCGCGACCATCAAGTACCTGGCCACGCGTGCGCAGGTGTTCCTGGCCCCGCTGGGCGTGGGCGACCGCCTGATCGACTGGGGCGTGCCGCAGGACCGCGTGGTGCAGCTGGACTGGTGGGAAGAAACCCAGGTCGATGGCGTGCGCTTCGCAGCCACCCCGGCCCAGCATTTCTCCGGCCGCGGGCTGCGCGATGGCAACCGCACGCTGTGGGCCTCGTGGGTGATCCTGGACGAGGACCTGCGCGTGTTCTTCAGTGGCGATACCGGCTACTTCAACGGCTTCAAGCGCATCGGCGAACGCTATGGGCCGTTCGATATCGCCTTCGTTGAAACCGGTGCGTATGACGCCAAGTGGCCGTATGTGCACATGCAGCCGGAACAGACCGTGCAGGCGCACGAGGACCTGCGCGGCAAGTGGCTGGTGCCCATCCACAACGGCACCTTCGACCTGGCCATGCACCGCTGGGAAGAACCCTTCGAGCGAGTCAGCGCGCTGGCCGCGCAGCGCGGCATCGCGCTGTCCACGCCGGAAATGGGCGAACGCCTGGATCTTTCCGCGCCGCATGCGGGCACGCCGTGGTGGCGTGCATTGGCTGCAACGGAAAGCGAAGGCAGCGGCGTGGTGGCGGGCAGCACGCGCTGAGTGGAGTTTCGCGCCAGCCTACCCGTTAACGGGCAGGCTGGCGATGACCCGCCGCGGCATTACCGATCAACAGCGTCGGCGCGCTCCAGGGTCAGCTCGGCATGCTCGGCCGGCGTCTTGGCCAGCCAGCTGGCCCAGCCCAGCTCACGGGCCTTTGCCAGCTGCGGCAAGGCCCGCGCCGGCATCGGCGGCTCGCTGCCCAATGCTTCCACGCGTCGGCTCTGCCGGACCCAGTTGATGAAATCCGGGTTGTCCATGCTGTAGTCGCTCACCCCATCACGGCGGATCGGCCGTAGCTGGTAGCCATTGCCATACATCGGACGGACCAGCACGTAGTAGCGCCGGCCTGCCTCCAGGTCGGCGTCCATGAAATGCACGCGCATGCCATCGTTGGAGACGAACATCTTCCTGCCGGGCGCCGTGGAATACACCACCTTGTCCTTCCCACCGATGGCCGAGATGAAACGGTCGCCGTCGGGGGTTACCTCACTCAACATCGTGTACATGCCGCCGAACAGCGAGGACGGGCGCAGGAAGATCAGCTGCGCCTTGTCGGGCTCCGGGAGGGAAACCGACTGCGTGGCACTTTTCTTGACGAAATCCCGGGCCCCGACGGGGGCAACGAACGCAAACAGCGAAAGCACGCACAAGACGAATCGCATCATGGTGGATTCCAGAGGTAGGCAGGAGAAACTGCGAACGAGATACCCCAGCACAGGGGCGCGGTATCATCGCGCGTTCCCGCTGCCTCCGCGAGAGCCCACCGGCAATCGGCCGATGGGCTTGCTGCATCAGAAGCTGTAGGTCAACCGCGCCAGCCCCGTGTTGGAATCGAAGCCCTGGCCCACTTCCTTGACGTACTGCACCGACAGGCTCAGGTGGTTGGAACCCAGCAGGTCGGCCCCGATCGCGAATCGACCCACCGTGCCCGGCCCGGCGGTGGTGACAGCGAAGCTGTCACTCTGCGGCTGGTCGGCGAAACGCGCGGTGGTGGTCCAGTCGCGGTTGTTGCCGAACTCGGCGGCGGCGCTGGCGAACGGCCGCAGCGTCACGCCGTTGCGCAGCTGGAAGGTGTCGCCCAGCTCGACGCCGGCCACGCCGATCAGCGCGGTATCCGCATTGCCTTCCACGGCCAGGCGGAACGGTGAGGTGCCGTCTTCGGTGAATGCCTTGTCTTCCACGCGGATGGCGTGCCCTTCGACGAACGGGCGCACGAAGCCATCCCTGCCCACCGGCACGCTGTAGGCCGCGCGCAGGTGCGCGCCCACCTGCCACTGTTTCGGGCTGGCCTTGGCTTCATCATCGAAACCGGCCACGGCGACGTCACGGGTCGAGCGGTACTTGCCGGAGGCCGCATCCAGACCGCCCGACAGTTCCAGGCGCCCGGCGTCGTACAGCAGGCCCACGCCGCCGAGCACCGCATCACCGTTGACGCGGGCGCTGCCGTCATCATCGCGCAGGCGGCTGTTCTCATCGGCCACCGACCCGGTCAGCGCCAGGCCCGGCGACAGCTGCAGCTGGCCGCCGGCTTGGAACGCGGACGCATCCACGCGATAGCCCAACGCGTCGTTGGTTTCCTTCTGCTCGGAGCCATTGGCCACCACCCGGCCCCAGCCGCAGGTGTCGGTGCTCTTGCTGGCCATCGGCGCACTGGAGCACCCGCCATACAGGTTCATCGCAAAATCGCGGCTGCTGTTGAAGCGGTACGCACCGAACGCACCCAGCGCCTTGCCCGACATCGCCGCCAGGCTGCGTTCGTACTCGGCACCATCGGCCACGGTGCTGAGCCGGGTGAAGCCTGTATCCATCGCCGCGCCGCTGTCGAAGATCGACTGCAGGTTGCTGCCGACCGCGCGCTTGTTGGCGCCCATGCCTGCCGCCTGCGCGGTGAACAGTGCATTCGGGGTCACATGCAGGTTCTGGCCGTCGGTATCGAAGGTGTAGTTGAACAGGTGGGCATTCGGTGCAGCCGACAGCGAGGGATCCAGCTGCAGGCTGCCGGTGGCCGTGGCCAGCGTTACCGTGTTCCGCCGCATCAGCGTCGGCCGCACCTCGACCTGGCCGGCGATGGTGGCGTTGCCGTCCACGGTCAGCGGCGTGGCCGCCCTGCCGGAAAAGTCGGTGGCCACCACGATCCGGCCGCCTGCGGTGTTGAGCAGGTTGCCCTGGACCGCCAGCGGCGCGCTGCGGATGTCCATCACCCCGTTGTTGGTCACCCCGCACGCGCCCACCGTAACGGCGTTGCCGGCGTTGAACGTGCCGTTGTTGGTGAAGCAGCCGGTGCCGCCACCATTGGTGAGCAGTACATCGCCGCCCATGGTGCCGTTGTTGATGACCCGGGTGTCGCCAGCGGTGCTGTACACCGCCACCGCATTGGTCTGCGAACCGTACGTATAGAGCATGCCGTTGTTGGTCACGGTGTTGACCACGGGGTTGCCGTTGCTGTCGTTCTTGCCGGTGCCGCCATGGTCGATGTAGATGCCGGCCGAGCCGCCGTTGGGCGAGGTCGGCACCGCGTCCTGGCCTGCGGTGACCTTGCCCGTGGAGGCGATGGTGATGCTGATCGGTGCGTTGGAGGCGCTGTCGCCCATGCTCTGCGCGACGATGCCCGCCGAGCCGGCGCCGGTGGCGTTGACGGTGCCATCGATGGTCGCCGTGATGGCACCACCGGTACCACTGCCACCCGCCGTGCCCATGTACAGCGCGTTGTCGGTGATCACCCGACCACCGCCGCCGCCCAGCGACTGCAGCACCATGGCCGGCGCGTTGTTGCCGGTGGTGGACACAGTGGCACCTGCATTGACCGTAGCGTTGATCACCCCGCCGTTGCCGGTGGCATTGCGGCTTCCGCTGAAGTACTGCGGTGCCGCCGCCAGGCTGGCCTGCCCGGCGATCCCGCCGGCCACGCCGCCGCCGCCACCGATGGACTGCGCCAGCACGCCTACCGCATTCGCACCGGACGTGGTGACCGCATCACCCACCGTCACCGACAGGCCGCTGTTGCCCGAGGTCGGGCTGTTGACCCCATCATTGTTGACGCTGCCGCTGGTCTTGCCGGAACCAAAGAAGTCAGCCACGGTGCTGCCGGTGACCGTGCCACCCAGCTGCACGCCGCCACCGCCGCTGATCGACTGGGCCAGGATGCCGTAGCTGTTGTCGCCGGCAGTGGTGATGGCACCGCCCGTCGTCGTGGTCACGTTGACCAGGCCACTGCCGCCGGAGGCTTCGCCGCTGCTGCCACCGAACTTGAATGACACGTCGTACTTGCCGCCCTTGGCGCTGGCGCTTCCGCCGGCGCCTTCCAGGTCGCTGGCCAGGGTCTTGGCGATGCCGCCGCCACCGGTGATCGACTGGGCGATGATGCCGCTGGAATCGTGCGCGGCAGTGGAGATCGCGCCGCTGCTGCTCACCTGCACCTGCCCCGAATCGAAGCTGCTGCCGCCGTTGCCGCCGACCGACAGTGCGATCGACTTGAACGCGCCATCGTTGGCATCGTCGTCGCCCGAATCCTTGCTGCTCGACTTCACCGAAGACGCCGACACACCCCCCACGCCACCGCCACCGGCGATCGACTCGGCCACGATGCCCGCAGCGAGCGAGCCCTTGGTGTAGATCGCGCCGGTGTTGCCGACGATCACCTGCCCGCCATAGCCACCGCCGCCGCCCGAGCCACCCACCGACAGGTTGCCGCTGTAGTCGTTGGTGGACGCAGTGCTGGCCGCGCCGCCCTTGCCACCGCCGCCGCCGATGGCCTGGGCCAGGATCGCGTCGGAGTGGTTGCCGAGCGTGGCGATCCCGCCGTCGTTCTGCACGTTCACCAGGCCGGCCGAGCCACCGCTGCCACCGGAAGCGCCCAGCGCCACCGAGAGCTGGATGCTGCTGGATTCGTTGTCGTCGTCGGTCTCACCCTTGGATTCGGCCGCGTCGTTGAGGTCGGTGTCCAGGTCATCGTCGCCGAGTGCGGCGGTGGCCGCTTTCGCCGCCACCTGTGAGGTGGCGTCGGCGAGCAGGCTGCTGGTGAAGGTCACCGCGTTGTTCAGGCCCATGTAATCGTTGAGCGCGGCACTGCCGTTGGCGTCGTACGCCTTCGTCAGCGTACTGGTCGCCGCGGCGGCGTTGCCGCCACTGTTGCCGCCGGCGGTGTCGGACTTTTTCGTGCCGATGTTGGAGCCGGCCTTGCCGCCAATGCCGCCACCGCCGCCGATGGACTGCGCGACGATACCGTTGGCGTCGGCGCCAAACGTGACCACCGTCGAGGTCGCATCGTTGTGCACCGACACGCCGTCGGTCTCGTTGCCGTTGCCGTCGATGTGATACGTGCTGCCGCCCTTGCCTCCGTTCGCGCCCATGGTCACGGTGGCCACGTACGAACCCTTGGATGAGCCCGCCGCGCCACCGCCGGCACCACCACCGCCGCCGATCGACTGTGCGCCGATGCCGAAGGCGCCGTCGCCCAGGGTGATGATCGAACCGCCGATGTTGTTGGCGGTGGCGCCATAGCCATCGCCACCCGAGCCGCCGGTGCCGCCCATGGTCAGCGTGGTCGAAATCGTCGTGTCGCCACCGGTGGACTTGGCTTGGCCATCGCCGGTGCCGCCGGCACCGCCGCCGCCACCGACCGATTGCACCAGCATGCCCGCGGCCGATTCGCCGGTGGTCAGCACCAGGCCGTTGTTGGTGCCGGTGGCCCCGCCGCCGTCGCCTGCGGTGCCGCCCTTGCCACCCAGCGACATCGTGGCACTGATGTCGAACTCACCGCCGGTGGCGGTCGAAGCCGACGACGAATCGCCGCCCGCGCCGCCGCCGCCGCCGATGGACTGCGCCAGCATGCCCACCGCGCCTTCGCCCCCGGTGGTGATCAAGCCGGTGTTGGTCGCCGACAGCAGCCCGCCGCTGCCCGCCTGCCCGCCCGATCCGCCGAGCGATGCGCTCAGCGAAATGCTCACGTCCTCGGCCGCATACACCTGCGACTTGGCCGTGGATGCACCACCGGCGCCGCCGCCGCCGCCAATCGACTGGGCCAGGATGCCGTAGCTGTCCGAGCCATCGGTGCCGATGCGCCCATCGTTTTCGGCCGTGGTGCCGGTGCAGTTGGTACCGCAGGCATTGCCGCCTGCACCACCGCTGCCACCCACCGCCATCGAGGCACCAAAGCCAGCCGACTTGGACTTGCTGTAGGCCGAACCACCCTGGCCACCGCCCCCCCCGATGGATTGCGCCAGCAGGCCGGGCGAATGCACGCCATGGGTGAGCACGGTACTGCCCTTCTGGCTGGTCAGCGAGGCAGTGAAGCCATCGCCACCGCCACCGGCCGAACCGCCGACCACGTACTGCAGGCCGACGCTGTCGCCGCTGGCATCACCGCCCTTGCCGCCACCGCCGCCGATGGACTGCACGGCCAGGCCGTCGGAGCCGAAGCCGAAGGTTTCCGTCTGCGACTGCACGGCAACCGTTGCCGTGTTGCCGTTGACGCCGTTGGCGCCTTCACCACCGACGGCGAACACACCTTTCGACACGCCACCGGAACCACCGCCGCCGCCGATCGACTGCGCGAGCACGCCGGGCGAGCCTTCGAAGTCGGTCGGGTCCACATAGATACCAGTCCTGGCGACCAGGCCACTGCCGGTCACCGACACCGTACCGGCAGTGCCGCCATTGGAGCCTGAGCCTCCGTTCGGACCGATCACATACTGCGACGGCACACCGCCATCGCCACCATTGCCACCCAGCGACTGCACCAGCACGGCGGGCGCATACGTACCGTTGGCCGCGATGGCGCCACCAGCACCTGCGGTGCCATCAATGGTCAGGCTGACATTGCCGCCATTGCCGCCCGCACCGGCATTGCCACCCGAGCCGCCGGAGCTGTTGCCCTGCCCGCCGGCGCCGCCCTGCGACAGCAGGTGCAACGCGGAATCGTTGTTGCCGGCTTCCACCATGATCACGTTCGAGCCGACGGTAACGCCGACGTTGCCGCCGTTGCCGCCCAGGCCGCCACTGCCGCCCTGCGAACCATCCACGTCTTCGGCCGAACCGCCGTTGCCACCGTCACCGCCGACGCTCTGCACCAGCACGCCGGTGGTGCCTACGAAGCCGTTGTTGGCATTGTTGCTGGCATTGGCGAAGGTGGTGGTGACCGTGCCGCCGTTGCCGCCGATGCCATCGGTCGCGTCGGCACCCTGCGAGTTGAGGCCGGTGCCGTAGTCACGGCCACGCCCGCCCGCACCCCCCTGGCTGGACACCAGCACGCTGCGGAAGTTCGAGTGGGTGAAGCCATCCAGCGTGGCGTTGATGGTGCCGCCGACGCCGCCGACGCCGGAGGTGCCGTCTTCGCCGCTCATGTTGCCCTTGCCGGCCGCGCCACCTTCGCCACCCAGCGAGATCAGCGTGATGCCGCTGATGCCGTTCACCGTGTCCTGCGACTGGTTGGTGACCTGCGGCCCGACAGTGACCGTGAGATCGCCACCGCTGTTGCCCAGCCCGCCATTGCCGCCCACCTTGTCGAAGCCACCGGCGGTGGCATCCGAGCCCTGCGCACCGGCACCGCCGACGCTGACTGCGTTGACCGGCGACGAGGCGACCAGCAGGTTGCCCTTGCTGTCGTACTGCGAATAGTCGTACAGCGTGGGGCTGCCGGCCACCAGCAGGTTGATGTCTGCGGCGGGACCGCCCGGACCACCGGTGTAGCCGTTCTTGTCGTCGAAGATCGGATCCGAACCCGAGCTGCCGGCCGGCGATCCTGCGCTGCCGTAGGTGTTGAGGTAGCACGAGATGTGCCCGTTCACGCTGTACAGCTGGCAGCCGTCGGCCAGGGCCGCGCCGGGTGCGCCAAAGGTGGCCAGGCCAGCGGCCGTGATCGCATTCATCAACGCCAGCGACAACGCGCGGCGGTTGGGCGGGAACAGGCGCGCCGCAGTGGCGCGTGACAGCGGGGACGAATTCATGAGCCAACTCCAGAGGGGGTGGGCAGAGACTAGGCACTGCCACGGCCCGCCTCTTGACCTGGGTCATGTAGGCGCAAGGGAATCGTTCCGGTAAAAGGTTGGTTCAGAAACCGCGCGGGGAGGCGGTAGAGCCACGCCCTGCGTGGCTGCATTTCGATCGGGCACCGCGAAGCCACGCAACAGAACCATACCCCGTTGATGCGGATATACCCGGGCGCGTGGCGACGCGTTCATCGTAATGGTGCACGCTTGTCATGGGGCGCGGCGTGGCTCTACCTGGGTGCCCCGGTGGAACCCCGCACCATCAGGCTGAACTCCAGCGTCTGCTGCAGCGGCACATCCCCGCCTTCGATGATGGCGAGCAGCAGGTTGACCGCGCGCTCGCCGATCTCGCGCATGGGCTGCTGGACGGTGGTCAATGCGGGCGTGAGGTAGCGGGACGATGCCAGATCGTCGAAGCCGACCACGGACAGCGCATCGGGCACGCGGATGCCCAGATCCCGGCACGCCGCCAGCACGCCCAGCGCCATCTGGTCGCTGAAGCAGAAGATGGCGGTAGGCACGGTCGCGCCTGCCAACAGCGCCATTGCCGCCGCATGACCGGATTCCACGGAGAAATCCCCCGGTACCACGCTCAGGCTGCGCAGGCGGCCGCGCGCCTTGCCGGCGGCCCGCACCCCTTCCAGCCGCTGCTCATGCAGGGGATTGTCGGGCGGTCCGCCGACCACGGCGATCCGCTCGTGGCCCAGGCCATACAGGTGCTCCATCACCGCGTGCGCGGCGGCGGCGTTGTCGATGTGCACGCTGGGGATGCCCAGCGCGGGGTCGAATTCGCAGCCATTGACCACCGGCGCGGTGGCGCCCTGCTGCTGCACGATCTCGCGCGCGGTCGGCGGCAGGCGGTGGCCGAGCACGATCATGCCGTCGGCTTCGTTGCGGCGGAGCATCTGCGCGTAGCGCTCCTCGCGCTCGGGGCGATGCTGGGTATCGCCCAGCAGCACCGCGTAGCCCACCGCCTGCGCTGCTTCTTCCGCACCCTGCAGGATCTGGGCGAAGAACGGATTGGCGATGTCCGGCACGGTCACCAGGATCTTGCCGCTGCGCTGGGTCTTGAGCGTCCTGGCCACCGTGTTGGGCACATAGCCCAGCGCGGCGGCGGCCTGCTCGATGCGCGTACGGGTGGCCGGCAGGACTTTGTCCGGCCGCGAAAGCGCCCGCGACACCGTGCCTGCGGAAACGCCGACGTGCTTTGCGATGTCGTAGATGGTTGCCATGGTGGTTGGGTTCTTCTTTTCGCTGTGCAGTGCACAACAGGTTTTGCGGAACGTGCTGATAGGGTAATGCAATCGATTGCATCGGGGTGAATCACGTTGAAGACGCTCAAGGGTCCGGCGCTGTTCCTGGCACAGTTCATCGGCGACACACCGCCCTTCAAGCGGCTGGACACGCTGGCCGGATGGGCCGCGGGCCTGGGCTATTCTGGCGTACAGGTGCCCACCAGCGCGCCGCACCTGTTCGACCTGGCCGAGGCCGCGCGCAGCCAGGCGTACTGCGATGACATCGCCGGCATGCTGGCCGGGCATGGCGTGCAGATCACCGAGCTGTCCACCCACCTGCAGGGGCAGCTGGTGGCCGTCCACCCCGCCTACGACAGCCTGTTCGACGGCTTCGCGCCTGCGGACAAGCGCGGCGATCCGGCCGCGCGCCAGGCCTGGGCCGTGGAGCAGCTGCTGCTGGCCGCCAAGGCCAGCCAGCGCCTGGGGCTGGCCGCGCATGCCACGTTCTCCGGCGCGCTGGCCTGGCCCTACTTCTACCCTTGGCCGCAGCGCCCGCCGGGCCTGGTGGAAGAAGCCTTCGCCGAACTTGGCCGCCGCTGGCGCCCGATCCTGGATGCCTTCGACGCCTGCGGCGTGGACCTGTGCTTCGAGATCCACCCGGGTGAAGACCTGCACGACGGCGCGACCTTCGAGCGCTTCCTCGACGTGGTGGACCACCATCCCCGCGCAAAGATGCTGTACGACCCGAGCCACCTGCTGCTGCAGCAGATCGACTACCTGGGCTTCATCGACCGCTACCACCCGCGCATCGGCATCTTCCACGTCAAGGACGCGGAATTCCGCCCCAGTGCGATCAGTGGCGTGTACGGCGGCTACCAGGACTGGATCGATCGACCCGGGCGCTTCCGTTCGCTCGGCGACGGCCAGATCGACTTCAAGGCGATCTTCTCGAAGTTCGCGCAGTACGATTTCCCGGGCTGGGCGGTGCTGGAGTGGGAGTGCTGCCTGAAGCACCCGGAAGACGGCGCGCGCGAGGGCGCCGCCATCATCCGCGACCACATCATCCGCGTGACCGAACGTTCCTTCGACGACTTTGCCGACAGCGGTGCGGATCCTGCATCGCTGCGCCGCATGCTGGGTATCTGAGCCATTACCGCCTGGGAGGGCAAGCCATGAGGCACGCCATGTCGCGCTTGGGCGCGATGATGTTTCTGCAGTTCTTCATCTGGGGCGCATGGTTCGTGACCCTGGGCACGTACCTGGTGCAGGGCCCGCTCCAGGCCAGTGCCAGCCAGGTGGCCACGGCTTTCCTCAGCCAGTCCATCGGCGCCATCGTGGCGCCGTTCCTGGTCGGGCTGATCGCGGACCGCTACTTCGCGGCGCAGCGCATTCTCGGGGTCCTGCACCTGGCCGGTGCGGTACTGATGTGGCTGGCATCCACGGCGACGGACTTCAACACGTTCTTCGCCTGCGTGATGGGCTACATGCTGCTGTTCATGCCGACGCTGGCGCTGGCCAACAGCGTGGCGATGCGGCACATGCAGTCGCCGGAGAAGCAGTTCCCGCCCGTGCGCGTGGCCGGCAGCGTCGGCTGGATCGTGGCCGGCGTGCTGATCGGCTGGCTGGGCTGGGAACAGGCGCATACGCTTGAACTGACCTTCCCGATGGCGGCGATGGCATCGCTGGCCTTGGGCCTCTATGCGTTCACCCTGCCGCACACGCCGCCGCTGGCGCAGCAGCGCGACGCCGGGCTGGGCCAGGTGCTGGGGCTGGATTCGCTGCGGCTGCTGAAGTCGCGCTCCTACCTCGTGTTCTTCCTGGCCTCCATCGCCATCTGCATTCCGCTGGCGTTCTACTACAACTTCACCAACCCCTACCTCAACGACCTGGGCGTGCGCGGCGCGGCCGGCCTTCAATCGCTGGGCCAGGTCTCCGAAGTGCTGCTGATGCTGGCCATGCCGTTCCTGTTCGTGCGGCTGGGGGTCAAGACCATGCTGGCGGTGGGCATGGCGGCGTGGGTGGTGCGCTATGTCATGTTCGCCTTCGGCGATGCGGGCGGCGGCTTCTCCCTGCTGGTGATCGGCATCGTGCTGCACGGCATCTGCTACGACTTCTTCTTCGTCACCGGCCAGATCTACACCGATGCACATGCCGGCCCCGCCGCACGCAGCAGCGCGCAGGGCTTCATCACCTTGGCCACGTATGGCGTGGGCATGCTGATCGGTACGTTCCTGTCCGGCGCGGTGGTGGAGCACTACACCACGGCGGCGGGCCCGGACTGGCAGCGGATCTGGCTGTTCCCGGCCGGCGTGGCGCTGGTGGTGCTGGTCGCCTTCCTGTTGTTGTTCCGCGACCGGCCGGCGCTTGCCGCCGCGCCCACCACGCACTGAGGACTCGACCCGATGCGCAAGCTTGGAATCGCCATTGTGGGCACGGGCATGATCGGCGCCGTGCATCGTCGCGCGGCGCTGCTGGCCGGCGCGGAGGTCCGCGGCGTGGTCGCCTCGTCGCCGCAACGCGCAGAGGATGTGGCGCGCTCATGGAATGTTCCGCGCGGCTATCGTGATATCGAAGAAGTACTCGCCGATCCGCAGGTACAGGTGGTGCACGTGTGCACGCCCAACCATCTGCACCGCCCGATGGCGCAGGCGGCGCTGGAAGCGGGCAAGCATGTGATCTGCGAGAAGCCGCTGGCCACCACGCTGGAAGACGCCCAGGCCCTGGCCGCATTGGCCGCCTCGACCGGGCTGGTCGCCACGGTGCCGTTCGTCTACCGCTACCACCCGGTGGTGCGCGAGGCCCGCGCCCGCATCGCGCAGGGCGAGCTGGGGCCACTGCACCTGATCCACGGCAGCTACCTGCAGGACTGGCTGCTGGACCCGGCCAGCAACAACTGGCGGGTGGACCCGGCACTGGGCGGTGCCTCGCGCGTGTTCGCCGACATCGGCTCGCACTGGTGCGACCTGGTGGAATGGGTCACCGGCGAGCGCTTCGTCGATGTCAGCGCGGCGTTTGCCACCGTAGTGGCCGAGCGCGGTGCCGTGGGCGCGCAGAGCTTCACCACGCCGGCGGCGGGCGGCGCGATGCAGGCGGTAACCAGCGAGGACGTCGCCGCGGCGATGTTCAAGACCGGGGCAGGTACGCTGGCCTCATTGACGGTCAGCCAGGTCTCGGCAGGCCGACACAACCGCCTCTGGTTCGAGATCGACGGCGCCCAGGCCAGCGTTTCGTTCAACCAGGAAGACCCGGAGCGGCTGTGGATCGGCCGGCCCGACCAGCGCGAGGAGACCTTCGTACGCGGGCCGGGCGCCGGCAGTCCCGAGCAACGCCGGCTGGCGGTGCTGCCGCCTGGCCACGCCCAGGGCTACGCCCAGTGCTTCGAGGCGTTCGTCGCCGACACCTATCACGCCATCGACGGCGAGCGGCCACAGGGCCTGCCCACCTTCGAGGACGGCCTGCGTTCGGCGCTGATCGTCGACCGCGTCATTGCATCGGCCAGGTCGCGCGCCTGGACCACCATCGGTTGAACTTCGGGAGGATTTCTTGATGAAGACTGCTGCACGCAGGACCACCACCCTCGCATTGCTGCTGCTCGCCGCCCTGCCCGCCTTCGCCGGCGACGCGGCCGGCCCGCAGCCGCCCATCGCGGTGCAGATGTACACGCTGCGCAACGCCGGCACGCTCGACCAGCAGTTGAAGATCGTGCATGACGCGGGCGTGGGCGCGGTGGAAACGGTCGGCACCCAGAACGTCAGCGCCGCCGAACTCAAGCAGCTGCTGGACCGCTATTCGATCAGGGCCATTTCGTCGCACGTGCAGCTGGCGGATCTGCGCAATGACCTGGTGGGCGTGGTGGCGTTCAACCGCGCGATCGGCAACACCACGCTGGTGGTGCCGTACCTGGACAAGAAGGATCGGCCGACCGATGCCGCCGGCTGGACCGCACTGGGCGAGGAACTGGGCCGGATCGCGGCGCAGGCGAAGGCCCAGGGCATGCACCTGGCCTACCACAACCATGACTTCGAGCTGGTCGACTTCAACGGCAAGACCGGCCTGGAACTGCTGTTCGCCGCGGCCGGCCCCGACCTGCAGACCGAGCTGGACCTGGCCTGGGTGGCGCGTGCCGGCCATGACCCGGTGGTGATGCTGGGCAAGTTCCGCGGCCACGTGTTCGCGGTGCACGCCAAGGACAATGCCCCCAAGGGCCAGGCCGAAGACGAGGGCGGCTTCGCCGCCGTCGGCCAGGGCGTGCTGGACTGGAACGCGATCCTGCCTGCTGCGGCCGCTGCCGGGGTGCAGTGGTACATCGTCGAACACGACCAGCCGCGCGATCCGGCCACCGTCATCAAGACCGGCGCGGACTACCTGCGCCACCACCTCACCGCCCGCCTGCCCGCCAGCGCACAGCGCTAGCCAGCCAAGGAGCCCTGCTTGAAAACGATCCTGACAATGGCCGTGGTTCTGTGTGGGACCACGTTTGCGAGTGCGGCGTGGTCCAAGGACGACCCCGCCGCCGGCGCGCAGCTGTACGCAACCCACTGCGTCGCCTGCCATGGCGCGAACCGGGCCGGCGTTCCGCCGACGTTCCCCGCGCTCACCGATGTCGCCAAGCGGCTGGACTCGGCTCAGATCAAGGAAAAGATCAAGAAGGGCGGCGGCTTGATGCCGCCCTTCTCCCAACTCTCCGAACAGGACATCGGCAACCTCGCCAGCTACCTGGCGAAATAGGATCCCACTACAGCTTCCGCACCCAGATGTTGCGGTAGCTGACCTTGGAATCGTGCTCCTGCAGGTACAGCGGCGCGCACCCATGCGGTGCATACGAGGGCGCGCCGATGTACTCGGTCTTGCCCGACAGCACCGTGTCGTCCTGTACCAGCACGCCGTTGTGCAGCACGGTGATGCGGGCCGGTGACGTGAGCCCACCGCCCGCTGAGAAGCGCGGCGCCTTCCAGATGATGTCGTAGGCCTGCCATTCGCCCGGCTTGCGCGAGGCGTTCACCAGCGGCATGGCCTGCTTGTAGAGCGAGCCGGCCTGGCCGTTGGCATAGGTGGGGTTGTTGTAACTGTCGAGCACCTGCAGCTCATACAGCTCCTGCAGGAAGATGCCGCTGTTGCCGCGATGCTGGCCGTCGAAGCCTTTGGTTGCAGTGGGTGCGCGCCACTCGACATGCAGCTGGATGTCGCAGAAATCCTGCTTGGTGCGGATGCCCTTGCTGCCCGGCACCACGGTCAGCGCGCCGTTGGCAACGCTCCAGGGCACGGGTCCGCCCTGCTCCGACTCCCACGCGGAGACATCCTTGCCATTGAACAGCACGAGCGCATCGGACGGCGCGGCGTTCAACGGCGTGGCCACGGTCGCGGGCACCGGCTTCCACACCTCGGTCTTGGTCGGATCGCGCGCGGGGTCATCGGCCTGCGCGAACGCGGGCATCGCAGCCAGCACGCAGGCGGCCATCAGCAAGGGTTTGCTCATCGGGTTCCTCATCAGCTGGTGCCCCACGCAGGGGTACCGGGGACATAGGCCAGGTCGCCGTCGTAGCGACCCGGCACGGCAACGTACTGCAGCGTTTCGGTTGCCCCCACCTTCGAGGTGAAGAAACCGAAGATGGCCAGCTGCTTGATCATCGTGAAGTAGTGCGGCGTCGCTTCGCCGCCTTCGGCGGTACCGGTCTCGCTCACCTCGGTGGCGCGTTTCCGGCCCTGCGCATCCAGCGTACGCAGCAGCTCGGTGCGCGCCTGCGGCGCGAGCGCCACGAAGCGGCCGCCGGCACGTTTGTCGATGTCGGCCAGGCCGGCGTGGAAGGCCGCCTGCTGCTGGGCGGTGTAGCAGTCGGTGACGAACCGCGCCATGAACGCACCAGCACCGGCGTCCTTTGCACCCGGCGTTTTCGTGCGCGGCAGGATGGTTTCTGCGATCTCGTCCAGCGTGCCGATATCGGCGGCGGAGAAGGCGGTCTTCGCCTCCGCCGCCGGCACCGGGCCACTGGCGAGTGCAGGCAGGCCGACCAGGGCCGCACCCGTGGCGGCGACGATCATCTTCAACAGGTCGCGACGTTCCATTACAGGTTCCCCGCTTTCAGCTCGCGCACCGCATGGTCGGCCGCGCGTGCGGTCAGCGCCATGTAGGTCAGCGAGGGATTCACGCAGGCACTGGAGGTCATGCAGGCACCGTCGGTCACGTACACGTTGGGCGCATCCCAGACCTGGTTGTGCTGGTTCAGCACCGAATTCTTCCGGTCACGGCCCATGCGTGCGGTGCCCATTTCGTGGATGCCCTTGCCGGGCGCGTAGTCGTTGTCGTGCATCTCCACGTCCTTGACCCCGGCGGCCTCCAGCATTTCGGCGGCATCGGCGGCCATGTCCTTGCGCATGGCCTTCTCGTTCGCGCGCATGGAGACGTCCATCGCCAACACCGGCAGCCCCCATTTGTCCTTGCGGTCCGGGTCCAGGCGGATCGTGTTGTCGTGGTGCGGCAGCATTTCGCCGAAGCCGGTCATGCCGATGCGCCAGTCGCCCGGCACGGTCAACGCCTCCTTCAGGTCGGCGCCGATGTTCAGCTCCGCGATCTCGCGCGACCAGCCGTTGCGGCTGGCGCCGCCCTGGTAGCCGAATCCACGCAGATAGCCGCGTTTATCGGCGGCCACGTTGCGGAAACGCGGAATGTAGAAGCCACAGGGACGCCGGCCGAAGTAGTACTTGTCGTCGTAGCCCTCTACCCGGCCGGAGGCACCGGCGCCGAAGTGATGGTCCATCACGTTGTGCCCCAGCTCGCCGGACGACGACCCCAGCCCGCCTTCCCACACGTCGGTGGCCGAGTTCATCAGCAGCCAGGTGGAGTTGAAGGAGGATGCGTTGAGGAAGATCACCTTGGCCGTGTACGTGTAGGTCTGCCCGGTCTCGGCATCGATCACCTCCACGCCGCGTGCGCGCTTGCGGTCCTTGTCGTAGAGCACTTCCTTGACGATCGAGAACGGCCGCAGGGTGAGGTTGCCGGTCTTCATGGCCGCAGGCAGCGTCGCCGACTGGGTCGAGAAGTAGGCGCCGAACGGACAGCCCAGGATGCACTTGTTGCGGTACTGGCAGTTGACGCGGCCCTGCTCGGGCTTCGGCTGGGTGATGTTGGCGGTGCGCGAATGGATCATGTGCCGGGTGCCACCGAAGGCCTGCTTGATCCGCGCGGCCACGTCCTTTTCAACGATGTTCAGCGGGATCGGCGGCAGGAACTCGCCATCGGGCAGCACGTCCAGCCCCTCGCGCGTACCCGCGATGCCGGCGAACTTTTCCACGTGGTCGTACCAGGGCGCGATGTCGGCGTAACGGATCGGCCAATCGGTGGCGATGCCATCCTTGAGGTTGGCCTGGAAATCCAGGTCCGACAGGCGATAGCTCTGCCGCCCCCACATCAACGAGCGGCCGCCGACGTGATACCCACGGAACCAGTCGAAGCGCTTGGTCTCGATGTAGGGCGATTCCTGTTCGTCGGCCCACATTCCCTCGAGATTCTCGGCCAGCGCGTAGTCGCGCATCAGTACCGGAAAGGCGGCCTTCATCGCCTGGGTGGGCCGGTTGCGGTGTGGGAAGTCCCACGGTTCCTTCATCGCATTGACGTAGTCCTTCACGTGTTCGATGTTGCGTCCGCGTTCGAGCATGAGGACCTTGAGGCCTTTCTCGGTCAGTTCCTTCGCCGCCCAGCCGCCACTGATGCCGGAGCCGACGACGATTGCGTCGTAATGATTGTCTGCCATGGGTTCTACTTCACCTGGGTGGATATCAATTTCAGACGTCGCAGAGGCGGATCGCCTCGCGCAGCGAACCGATGGGATCGGGTGCCGCAGGCATGAATTCCTGCGCCAGATACCCATCGAAACCGGTGTCGCGGATCGCGCGACAGATGGCGGGATACTGGAGTTCCTGCTGGTCTCCGATCTCGTGCCGGCCCGGCACGCCCGCGGTGTGGTAATGCTTGAAATGCGCGTGATTCCGGCCGATGGTGGCGATGATGTCGCCCTCCATGATCTGCATGTGGTAGATGTCGTAGAGCAGGCCGAAGTGATCCGAGCCGAGCCGTTGGCACAGCTCCACGCCCCACGCCGAGTGGTCGCACAGGTAGTCCGGATGATCGACCCGGGAGTTGAGCAGCTCCATCACCAGCACCACGCCGCGCTTCTCGTCATGCCCCAGGATGCGCTTGAGCCCGGCTTCGGCATTGGTCATGCCCTGCTGCGGGTCCATGCCGTTGCGGTTGCCGGAGAAACAGATGAGATTGCGGTAGCCGGCATCGGCGACCAGGTCGATGTGCCGGGTGTAGCGCTCCACCAGCTGGTCGTGGAACTCGCGGCCGGCAAAGCCCTTGGTCAGGCCCAGCTCCGCGCCGTTGCACATCGAGCTGTACACGCCTTGGGCCTTCAGCGTGGACCAGTCCTCCGGCCCTACCAGGTCGATGGCGGCGAAGCCGATGCCCTTTACCGTCTGGCAGAGCTGGGCCACCGATAACTGGGGGAAGGTCCAGCGGGCGACCGAATGCTTCAGGTTGCCCTTGAGCGGCGCGGTGGCGGCCATCGCCGGCAGCACGCCTGCGGCGCCCAGGCCAATGCTTCCGGCGACTGCCATGCGCAGCGCGTCACGCCGCGTAAGGCGCGCGCCTTGGATCGATCCAATCGGGTGGATGGACATCCGCTTGCCGGCCTCCCAACCGGTATCAAACGCAACGATTTACGGAGATGCAATCGATTGCACCATAGGGGAGGAAATCGTTTTTTTGCAAGACGCAGTGCACGAAAATGGATGCTGCAGGGCACAATGAAACGCAGTGCCCGTAACTACCGGCACTCTGCCGTTGTCGTACCGGTAACGGACTGGTCCGCGTCTGCCGCCAAGGGGATCCTGCAGCCGCAGGCTACTGCATGAGCATGTCCGGATCCGGTAATCGCCGCAATTGATCTCTATGGCTTGCGCAGCGAGATGGGCTCAGCGTTGTGCGCTTGAAGCTGGCGGATCGCCAGCAAGTTTTCCAAGGTCATCCTTGTCTCCTGTTACCAGCAGCTTGGGCGTTGCCAACAGTTCGGTGGCAAACGCATCACCGGTCTGCACGCGCCGCATGAACTCTTCCATTGAGTACAGCACAGGATTGATCTCCCGACGCAACACTTCCTGCGCGGGGTGGATGGCACGCACCAGGTCAGCGAACCCCAGGTCACCCAGAACCAGCAGATCAGAACCGAACACCCACGCCAAGGAGACGTGATCGGCCAACGGCGCCAATGCATCGCGCAGGACAGGCACCACGCCGTGGGTCTTGCGGAACATCGCAGCCAAGTCATCGAACAGCACGCATGCGCGATTTGCCCGGTAGTGGACCTGATTACCTTGTTCGCTCCGCAGCAGCAGTCCAGACCCCGTGAGCTTGTCCAGTTCGCGGGCAAGGGTGCCGGCGTGGGTGCCGGTGATCCTGGCCAGCTCGCGCAGGTGGAAAGTGGCATCGGGCTGCAAGAGCAGCGCTGCCAGCACCCGTTGGCGGGTGGCTGGGAACAGGATGTCCATCGGCGGCAAGGTGTTGCTCATCAGGCGACAACTGTTGCTCATTCGGCAACACATCGCAAGTGGGGGGCCATTCTCGCGCCATCCTCGAGCCCGAAGGACTGTGGGAAAGTAGACGCATGACCCTACGAACCTATCTGCTGGCGCTGGCTCTTCTGATAACGGGCGCCTTTGCCCACGCTTCGGAGGCCTGGCAGACAAAGTCAGCGGTAAGTGCCGCCTACAGGTGCGGGAGCGAAGGGGACATGACCATCATCGCAGCGACCGCCGATTTCTCCACGTCCGCATCCAGACCTGACAAAGACGGCTATCAGCGCGCGCGAACAGGCAGACAGACGTTCCGATGCAAGGGAGGGCCAAGCGTTTCAGTCGTGGTGTTGCCACCGCAGGCAACAGGAGAATGCGGAGCTGATGGACGGGTCGCCATCACCGACATCACACCTGCCGGTGGGCGCAAGGGCACCGAGCTGATCGAGTTCAACAGACAGTGTTTCTCCAGTGACTACATTACGAAGATAAGGATTCTCAAGCAGGACTCGCGCTACTCGGTAGAGCGCTGTTCGGAGGAGAACAGGTTCAACAAACAGGCATTCGTCGGCTGCACGACCACGTCCCTTTCCCCTGTCAGGTACTGATCAATTCGGCGGCCCGGAATGCACGAAGCCCCGGATGGCGCAGGGCCTCCCGGGGCTTCGTGAGTAGACGCGTCAGGTCCGCTCGATCAGAACGGTTGTGATTACCAAAAGTGTCAACAACTACTCTCCGGCCAAGCAATGCAGCTACACTCTTCGACTGAGCCCGGTCGAACGTAAACATCTGCACTTGCCAGCACAGAGCATCGACGCGGTCCCGGCTCCCGGCTCCCGGCTCCCGGCTTCCGGCTTCCGGCTTCCGGCTTGAGATACTGCAAGCAGCCAAACCTCTTCCGCTGGACTGAAGCCAAGCTGTGCCATCGCCCATCAAACCGATGGCACGGTCCCGACGAGCCCTTCCCCCATGCTGCCCCTCGCGGCACGCTCAGCAGAACAGTAGGCAGCGCAGAGTGAGTCGACCACGGTCAAATTGTCATCTCGCAGACAGGAACCAAGGCATTGACGGACGTGGTTATGGACTTAAGGGCGGAAAGGAAGCGCACATTGAACAGCGGACGACTACCCACAAAGCCAGGGTCAATTCACTTTCTGCTAGAACATGAATTAGCTCCAGTCCGGCGGCAATGGACGCCACGCTCCCGCAGCTTCCTCTGAAAGCTTTTCAAGAGCCCGACGCGCTCCGACGAAGTCTCGCTTAGCCAGCGCGGAACGCAGGCGCGCGAACCGATCCACGGCTTGCTTATCGCCAGCCTGGAACGCGAGCAGGCTCGCCAGCGGCACATCAAAACAGACGACATCGTTTACATCCCGCTCGATAAGCCGACAAAGGTCCCGCTCCCAGCGAACTGTTCTTGGGGCCCAAGCGCGACAATCTGAGTAATGTCCATTATTCGCAATCGCAATGACATTGTGAAGCTGGAAGCCAACAGATTGAATAAGATGATCATATGAGGACGTATCGGGGTTCCAAGCTGGGCAGAGCACCATCTGTGCACGACCGAGCAGATCAGCAACTCGGCGCGCCTCGATAAGTTCACTGCAAATAAGCACAGAGAACGCACCCCAAGCGGAGTGTATTACGGTCCTTGGCAGCGAACTCACATGCGGAGGAGCAAATGAAACCGGCGTTTTCTGCTTCAAGAGCATGGCCGCCTCTTCTCTTGCTGGAAGCCGCTTTGTCCATGGCCACGCCGCGACAGAGAAGAAGGGCCCCGGAAGGACCGCGAAAACTTGATTTGCGACATAGGGCTGCGTCTGCGTCCCATGATGGATGTATTCGAGACCGACGACCAATCCATAATGACCGGCCTTTACGACATGATTCGCGACAGTACGGAACCATTTCCGAGGCAAGGAGAGTTCAGGCAGAACGAGCAACTCAACAGCCTTGCTTCTAGATGCTGCCGCTGCCTTCTCCAAGACATCGGTCAGCCCCTGAAGTCTGCTCTTTGTTAGCCTAGGGGCGCCGTACGAGCTGCCAGGGGTGCGGGTAGCTGCCCCGATCCATGCGGCGTCATCAACAACGAGATTCCCCAATATTACCCGGGGCTCCATTGGCACGGCGCCAGCCGCCAGTGGACTTACAGCTAAGGGTCGCTCAATCGAGATCGTACTGCGGTCAAGGACCGTACCGACAGCATCTTTATACTCCGTACCGCGAACTGCGTTAACTATTCGAATAAGATCATCGAAAGTAGAGGCATCAAACCCTTGATCTTCGACACGAAAAAGCCAGCGCCGTGCAATGTCGAAATACGATGGTGGACGTGTACAAAGGAACAAGCGAGCGGCGGGCATTATCCAGGATGGATCACCAAGGCCTTCGCACTGGGCAATGTATTCATCTATGGCCTGCAGTCGAGTTGCCAACTCCTTGTTCCTTGACAGCCCCGAGCGAAGCCATTGGCGGTCGACATTAGTAGAACGTCGACTTGGAAGCGCATCGTCTTCTCGGTCCCGCGAACGGAGGTCAGCTGAAGCAAGCTGCTCAGCACGCCGACGAAGTACTGTCGCCTTCACTTCCACTGTCCTAACCCTTAGGCCGCCAGGGAAGCGAGTAGCAATAGCTTTGGCATCCATGCCAATTGGTAGACAGGAGCAGATCGCCTCCAGTCGACGCTCATGAAGGTAGTTGCGAAGCCACGTCCACGGGGCATGGCGACTGGAATCGATTTCGTTACCTCGGTAGTAGAGCTTGCTCGTCGTCGCTTTCAGAGCATCCACACTTCCCCATACGCGATCGGTGCGCTTACGAAGTTCCGTAGCAGACTTCCAGTCACCGGTACAGATTGCGAGCTTCAGAAGTCGCAAGGTCACGTCTAGGTCGTTTACCCAGTTATCCTCAGCATCAAGCACCCGCCCTACTCGCTCTAGGCTTGTTCTTACGAGATCCCGAGCTTCTTTGTGATCGATAAGACTTGATACACGCTCAAGCGAACGGAGACTCGTGGATAACGCAAAACGTTCGAGCCGAGCGCGGTCAGCCTCCCGGAGAACTCGCAAGGGGGAGCCTTCCACGTTGCCCGCACGAATGAGGTGGCTAACACCGTCCCCCACCAACGTAGATGAATCTACAAAGGCGCGCCGCTCGCTCAATGCCTTAGCAAAATCTGACGCGACAGCGTCTACGAAGTCCGCACCAGGAACACCCGCCAAGTGGTGCGCACGAACCTTTCTTTCCTGAAGCTCGAACTCCGAACCCCGACGATTAAGCGCTTCCGAATCCAGTCTAAAAAAACCGGTACCGCTCGGCTCGACGTTCGAATTGAGCGGAAGAAACCGCCGAATCGTATCGGCCAAATCTCGCTCACCATCCGCATCGGCAACGATTACCAAATCATCCACATATCTCTTGTAGCAAATTACACCAGGGCGAGATGCGACATAACTATCGAGTGGTGCAAGAGCGAGGTTAGCTATCAGCCTGCTCGTCAACGCCCCTATCGGAACCCCTATGCGTATGGGCGTCGCTGCACGCGCTGACGCCACCTTATAGAACTTAGCGTACGCACCAAGTAGCGACGCCGTAGCATGTCGATAGTCATCTATGAGAGATTCGTCTGCCCCAGCACTCACCAGCTCCGCAATTAGCGAGCTATCCAACATGAAAGAGGGATCGATGGTCTCATAGAAATTCGCAAGATCACCGCTAACTATTAGCGTCTGATCACCAAGCTCAAGATTGAATTTTGCCGCACTGAGCGGAGCTGAACGGAATTGCTGATAACGTTTCGGCCAGTATTCAAACAGCCAGCGGCGATGGGGAACAACCACCCCCTGACGAAGATCTAGCCTGTAGCCCAATACATCACTTGAGAGGAGAGAATCCAGAAGGCCACCAAACCGCCACAAATAGAGAACTTCGGCGATTGCAAAGTCCGGATGTGGCGTTATTCGCAGCTGAACCTCAATCGGTTTAGCCGCGCCATCCTCACGACTTGCCCCGATGCGTATGAGCCCATCAGATCCGTCTGGACTGGCATGAAAGCGCTTCGGCACTATCCACACTTCGCCAACCTCAAGTTCATCGAACCACTTACCATTGGATAGCTTTGCCTGAAGCGATTTTAGGTTGTCAGGCAGACTCTGTTCGTAGGCCGCGAGCTCGACAAGGCCAACCCCGCGCTTCTCAAAGAAGAGCGCAGACTTCGCCTGACGAAATGCGAGGTAGAGTTCTGAGATTGATGGAACTTTTGAGCCCTTGATCACCGAACGCGCTTCCCTATAACTTAATCTTAAAAGTAGTTTGCAGTTCTTATTTCACTAATGCGACTTTGTGATGGGCCACGGAATCGCTAAAAATTCACCTTCCGAGAACCAATCGCTTGCCGTTACTCTGTTCAGCGCGACTGAAGGGGCAGAGGACCATAGCACGAGGGCCAACGACTCCTTAGCCCGACTGCAGGTGACATATAGGAGGCGCAAGGTGCGATCGATGGTCGTTTCCTTTCCTTTCCCAACATTATCCCAGTCCGATTTACTGAGCTGGACGCCTCCAAAAATCTTGTCGTATGAAATTTGATTGCCGCCAGCCAGCTTATCGTCCATCACAACCATAACGTGAGGAAACTCTGAGCCTTTGACCACCTGGTGGGTGGCAAGCACCGAATTTCCGGCGAGGTAGGTGCGATACTTCTGCAACTGACTCCAAGGAGTGCCGAACAGCGCACACCACCCCCGACGTATGCGGTCCTTCTTGGACTCCTCCTCCCCCCTGGCCGGAGCAGGTGGAGCAGGAGACTTGTCGGAAAAGGCATCTAGAAGTCGATGATCGACCTCGAACAGGTTCGCGCCCAGTATCGGGGTGAGAACTTGTTCAACAGTGGCGCCAGGACTCTGACAGGCAGTAGCAAAGGCGGAAATGCCTCGAAGCATCTCGTCGGAACGCCTAGCGCGCTCGGCCGCTTGTTCTGGCATGTTCTCGAGACGACCGAAGCAGCGAAGGACTTCGGTGGCCTTGAGCTCGTCTATGGCACCATCGGGGCCAACACAGGCCTCCAACTGCGCGAGCTCATTCAAAAGCACCTGCACAGCAGTGGGCCCCTTGTTCTCGCCGCTGCCCGTAGGCGCGGCCGAATTTGGGTCGATCAGAACCATTGCACTGTACGCGTCGAGGAACGCGCCGCGAGTTGCAACGAGCTTGTGCTCTAGAGCGAGCAGCTGATAGTGACCTTGGCTCCAGGCATCGGAACCGCTGGCTTGCCGCATCTGATCTGCGCACCACCGTTCGCTTGCAACCTTTTCCTCCGGTGAGAGCGATGTGTCGCCGACAAAGAGTCGGACCACTCCGCCGGCCTTCTCAGTTCGCGGATGCTGCTCGACGCCGTTGGTAGGCTGCGTTCTGCCATCAATCTCTGCCTCCCATATTCTGTTGATGAGCGTGACGATTCGACGTTGACTGCGATGATTCATTTGCAGCTCGGGCGTCGCCCAGCTCGCTGGAACTAGGCTCGGAAGGTCCGAGTGACCATCCGTGTATATGCGCTGCCGATGGTCGCCAAGCAGTCCTAGGGTGAGGCCGAAACTCCTTGGCTCCGCGAAGCTCATCAAGGCGTCCAAGATACCCTTCATGGTGTCTTGAGACTCATCGATAAGAATGATGGGGTGGCGGTCCTTCAAAATGGTCTGCAGCGTAGATTTGTGCTGCAGCAGCCACGCCGTCGCGTCCAGCACGTGTTTGTGGGCGAGCGCGCCGGCACCATGCGTCTCGCGGTCCGGGTTGTAGATGAACACATCTGTCAGCCGAAATGCCTCGATGTCTGCTTCTATCTCATCCAAGTCCCGCTGCTTCGCTGCAGTGATCCCCCTAGGCTTGGCAACTGCCTCTGCAGTTTCCCTTTCGAGCTGAGCTTGCTTGATGGCGACTAGGGCTTCTCGGATGTCGTCGTTGAATCCGCTAATGAGTTCCCAACAGAACGCGTGGATTGTGGAGACATCCACCAGGTCGTTGTCTCCAAGGCGCCCTTTGATGACGGCGACCGCGTTCTTTGTGTATGTGACCACGCGTATCGAGCGGCCATAGATCTGCAGTCGTCTAGCGAGTCGCCCCCCTTTTTCGTGCTCCACAACGCCGGTCATTCGACGCAGTACCTCGACCAATGTGCGCGTCTTTCCGGACCCCGCGCCGGCAAAGAGGAAGTAGCTGCGAGGCGGCTCCTCAGTGAGATAGCCGCAGATCTCCTCGACAACCCCATCATCGCGCTCGTTGTTACCAGGGGCGGCGAGCGCGCTCATGTCACCGGTTCCTTGCTGGGCTCAAGCTGCGCCTGTAACCAGGCCAGGGCATCGGCGATGTACTTCGGGCAGACAACCGGTTCATCAGAAGAAAGCTGCTCGAAGATGCTTGCAGCAAACTCGCCCTTGTTTAGCGAGCCATGCATTACCGTATGGAGTGCCTTGATCATCTCTGCAACGCTTCCAGCTTCGGCCGCGGCTCTTGCCACAGATCCAAGCGCGCCAGTCGGTGGCTCAACCTCAACGCCATCATCACCGGCTTTGCCTTCCATGAGCCCCTTGAACCAAGGCATGTTTGTAAGAACGAGGGAATCTTCAAAGGAGCTGGGCCAGCTACCGTTCGCTTCAGCAACTGGCAGCTGCCAAGCGAATCGCACGAGACCCGCTGCGGCCTCACCCCATACCAACTGAGCGTCGGTCGGATTCTTCAAATCATCGAGCATCTGAAGCCTTGGGTGCCACCCACGAAGCGTCGGATTGCCGCAGTGGAGACCGGCTTGACCGGTGTTTGCGACCGCGACCAGCCTCTTGGTTGGCTCGCCGTTCTTCTTGGGTTTGCCATCCTGTTCCTCGCAGGGGTCGACGTCGGTGATGATGACAGTAGGAATCCGCAGCTTCTCGACGAGTGGCTTGAGTCGGTGGGCATGACTCCCTCCTATATCAAGATAGGATACATATCGACCGTTCAGCTCCTTGAAATCTCGCTCCATGAAAAGAGGGATGAGCATACGCTCAGCAACGCCTTCCACGAAGATGGCCGCATTGGCGAATAGCAGGTCGGTGTGTTGGACACGGAAGTATCGCTCTGCGAACTGACGTGTCTTCTTGTCATCACCAAAGACCTGCCCGAGATTGACTACTTCGGTGGTTGGCATTGGGCTTGCCGCGCTCTTTGCAACGCGGCGTACATACCGGAGGCGGTCAAAGTCCTCAGCGTGCGCGAGATGGCTCGAGTGGGTGCTGATCAGCAACTGGCTCTTGAGCGCTGAGGCGTCTGCTCCCGTCGGGCTTATGAGCTTGTGTGCCTTGTCGGGAAAGATACGCTGCACTTGGACATGAAGGTGCGCCTCAGGCTCTTCAATCATCACAAGGTGAACAGGCGCAGGAGATCCTTTATCGGGCTTTAGCCTGGCGGCTTTGAATGACACCAACTGATAACTGAGGGACTGGAGGTTCTGGTAGCCGAGTCCGATGGAGTGTTCAGGGAGGAGTTCTTCAAGCGACTCCTTCTGCATGCTGTACTGCACCGCAGTTCCATGGTCTAGTAGGTCAGCCGTCTGGATACGCGTGCGAAAACGAATTTCCTGGGGATCATGCAGACCCGGATAACCAAGCTGCTTCACTTCCTCAACCGAATCGGCGATGGCTTCGTGAATCTTTTTGTCAAGGTCTCTTTGCGCCTCTGCCACCGCTTTGACGAGGTCTGCGCGGTGACCATGCCCTGTACTGGCGACGTTCAAGTGCTGACGGGCAAATTTGAGGAGTTGGTTGGAGAACATGCCAACTCGATGCGGTCCGGATGCGGATCGCGACTCAGCCTCTTCACTGCCCAGCCCACGCTGAGCGGCAACAAAGTCGACTCGGATGACCTTGGACAGATGCTTCCGATCAATGCGGCTGGCATTTTCAGCAAGCGCCTGGCTGGCGTAGGTCTTGAAGCCGGTTATCGGGTTGTTCTCTGCATCGAGTTTGTATGCACGAACCTGGCCGAGTTTCGAAGGTTCACGGAGCCAAAAGTCCAAAAGGTCTATGGGCCAAGCCAACGAGTCAGCGCCCATTTCCTTCACGGGCCCGCGCGCCGTGCGGTATATCCAGGCGAGTTGCTTTAGCTCTTCAACGGTTGACGCCGGTTCCAAGCGAAGCCGGATACCGACTGCACCGCCCTTCCAGCTGAACTTGGAAAGGAACGGTGCGACGTAGTGGTACATGCCCGCCTCGGCATCGAACCAAAGGTCCAGCGTTGGCATGGTCGAGAGAAGAGCCTGAAGCTGCTGCTTCCACTGCTCCTCTTCACCTTGCACGGTTAAGGGGTCTTCCGCTAGGGCTTCCCATGCTTTTCCAAGAGCTCGCAGTGTTGGCCATTGCGAGAGGCTGATGTCAAAAGAGCCAAAGGACGAACTTTCCGCGAGGAAGTGACGGAGAGCGGTGAGTACCGAGGTCTTCCCGCTGTTGTTCGCTCCGACCAGAATAGTGGTCTTCTTGTTGACGTCCAGTTGAACCTTGCCGAGGCGGCGGAACTGGCACAACTCTAGAAATCGAAGTGTGATGCCTCCGGAGACCGGAATGACTGGAGCTGGGTCTGGCATTGAGGCACCTTTTGACTGGAAGTTAGCGATGTGCCGCTATTAGGCAGATGTTTAAGACGCCAGGGAAGACGCTCTCATGTCACCAATAGCAGCGAAGATGATTTGGTTGGCTGTCGTTGATAGCGACATTTCTGTTCGGCTGAAGACCCGGAACCTGCAAGAGATTGGCAACCGGGAAGACGCCTGCTTCCGACCCAAAGCGGCATCGACCCGCCCTCGATAGATCCCCCGAATCTCGCTTAATCGCTGTTGCGTCGGAACTAGAGCGGATGCCCATCGTTCTGAAACCCCATCCCATTCCTGAGCGTCGTCCGCGAGAACCTCCCGTTGAACGGCAAGCGCATGAACAGCACCCTTAGTCGGGAATGGTCGGCTCATCGCCCCAAGCGGCCGAACCCACCCTGTTCACCCTGGCAGTGCCAGCACAGCGCGCCTTGGAGAACGGCGAACTGATTGCTGCGCTTTGAGTAGATCGGTAAATCAGGCGATCTTTAACAATAGAGCCCACATACTTTCCATCGGGGCCAAAAACACGCTCGCCTTTGATGCGACCTATAACTGCGCCCGAGCGGCTGTAAACAAATTCCCCATTCACCTGCAGAGGCTTGCCGTTCTTTGTAAACAGATCCATCTTTTTCCCCGAATTTCCATATGGAACGGCAACTCCGCCGCAAATACCCCCTGGTCGACCTGGGGGGGGGCACGCCCCTACCCACAAAGCGTCGCATCTAAGGCTTTCAATCCAGTAGAACTAGATCCTAAGTGGGCATAGCTTCGCTGGCAAGCTGGGCGACTCCCGGGCAGCCAGCCCTCCATTTCCCGCCACGGGACGACATGGACCTTGCCCGTAGAAAGCCCTAATTTTCTACCCATCTAGTGTCCATTTGCGGACAACCACGGGAACACGCCTGCTCGATTGGCAAGTCTCAATTGGCAAGTTTGGTCGGGGGAGCGGGCGCCGCCTCACCCAACACCTGAACCAGCCCCATCGACCGCAGCATAGCGAAGATCTCCAATTGCTTCTCTGCAACCCACTGAGGTCGGGTAGCCACTTCCTCCTCTGGGACCCGCTTTCCGGCCAGTTCGACGGTTTCGAGAGAAGCATGAAGAGCCATCGACGTGCTGAATCCCAACAAATCCACCACCTCGTCAGGAGAAGTTTCGATTACGCCGGAGCGACGGATCAAGGACTGGTAGCCATGGTGGACGTAGCCGTGCATTGACTTCTGCGACTTCTCCCAGGTATCCAACAAATCCGCTTAGCGCTTTTCACCGGAACGCTGGACCACCCTGCGGATCATCTTCTCTGGGGCTGCAGTGTCATGGCCCTTCTGGAACCGCGCCAACTCCTGATCATCGGCCCATTGCAGCCACAGCCCGCGCACAAACGCTTCAAAAGATGGCCGCATCAGCGCTGTGGCAGAGCCCGACAGCCCGTGCTTGACGAGGAGCATAACTGACGATTGGTGTTCGTGAACCACCGCGAAAGCTACGACCGCCATGTGGTCTGGCTCCGGCCCATGCAGAACCAGCCCGTAGAGTTTCTCCTCGTTCCAACGCCGCACGTGGTCGGCCCACTCCAGTGCCCGCTGCACGCGCGGCTCCTCCATCCAAACCGACAACTCGTCATGTGCTGCGCCGCCCTCAGGCATCGGCCACCTCCCCGCTGGCCCGGGCCGGATGTATGTTTACCGAGGTATCGAACAGATCGATGTTTTGGTCAAGGATAGTCATGGCGCCATCTTGACAGCCAACACCCTGGCGCGCGATAACTCGCTTGCCGCGCGGGGATTCCCGCCGGCGCATTGCCTGCTTAGCTCAAGGCAACAGGTTCCCGATCCGATCGCACACGCGACGACGGGATAGTTTTTCCTGTCTTTTGAGATCTAAGCATGCCCAAACTCCAACGCTTGAGAACCGACGCTTTCCACGCTCAGAAGGGCCGCTGCTGCTATTGCAGCCTGCCGATGTGGAACACTTCACCCGACGAATTAAAGCCGTTCGGCCTCAGCGCCAGAACCGCCACTCCGCTCCGCTGCACAGCCGAGCATCTGTTGGCTCAGCAAGATGGCGGTAGGGACGTGGCCGGCAACATCGCTGCCGCGTGCTGGTCATGTAACCAACGCAGACACTAGCGGAAGTCTCCTCCCACCCCCGAGGCCTATCGTGTTTTCGTGCAAAAGCGCGTGGCAAAGGGGAAGTGGCATCCGCCCAGCGTCGCCAAGCTGCACCTCAGATCGCATGGAGAGCATCTACACGCCAGATGAGTTCCGCCATGTTCATGCCTTGCCTCCCGCGCCTGCTGAACGAAGCCTCAGGAGGTCCGGATGAGGGACAACCTGCATACCAGCAATCGACCGAGCGTGGCTTGAGCAGTTGAGGCCGCGCCGTGGATAAATCATTCGCGGACGAGCTCCGTATCCCCCGTCCCAGCCGCATTTTGCGCAAGGTCGAGGACACGGGCTTTGGGCCACATTGCCGTTGTCAGCGTCACAGTCTGAGCCTAGCCAGGCCCAAAGTGGGCGCCGCGCAACCTAAGAACTGCCAGTCGCTAAAGATCCGCCCCTCGAAGCAGGCTCGACGCTGATAGACCGAGCGCATCTGCGAGTCTGATCACGGTGGATAACCGGCAGTCCTTCTTTCCTTGCTCAATGTGACCAAGCTGCGTCCGGTGCATGCCCAGTTTGTCTGCGAAGTCCTCCTGGGAAAATCCCAGTGCCGTTCGTCTCGCCTTCACGGCGGCGCCAAGGGCTAGCTGGTGCTTGGGAGTACTCACCCCCTAAGCTTTAATTCCGTAGTACTTTTGGTCTACAGTACTTACGGTAGCATCTTGATGACCTGGGCCTCCTAGAGGCCAGTGCATTCTTCGTAACTTGGGCGAGGGAAGACTATGAGCTTCTTTTTAGTGGATGCTGAGTCCGAGTTCACCTTGGAGCTTTCCCTGAGCCAAGAGTCGGAACAAGATCTGCGGCGCCAGATTGCAGAGATCCAAGAGGGCGCGGATGCCGGTTTGCTGTCCAAGCGCCTAGCTGCCGAGTTCTCCAGATTGGTACCCGAGATGCTCGACTGGGACATCAAAAGGCCTACTAAGGCGCAGATCGCATATGCCCGCTCAATTTGCTATCAGGAGAAGATTGAGCTTCCCGACGAAGCGATGCAGTCGCGCTACACAATGCATCTATTCATATCCTCACGCGGCCAGTGGCCGTGAACCTGCTCCCTACCGCTCCCCATATCCATCGGCCAAAATGGTAGTTAAGGATGCTCTGAACAAATATGAGGGAAGTTGCATGGTAGTGCCGGCAGCTGGCCGGCACGCTAGTCGACCATGAAATGTACAGTGGTGGTCGACCATGCAGCTGACATTTGGTGATGCGGACGGCCCGGGGCAGCGCAAGCAGACCCGGCGTGAGCGGTTCCTTGCCGAGATGGACCAGGTCGTGCCGTGGAAGCGCCTGCTGGCACTGATTGAACCGCACTACCCGCAGATGGGCAGTCGCGGAAGCCAGCCGTAACCATTGTCGACAATGCTGCGTGTGCATTTTCTACAGCAGTGGTACGCACTCAGCGATCCGTCCATGGAGGAAGCGCTGTATGACACGGCGGTGATGCGTCGTTTCGCCGGCATTGGCGGCCTGGCGCGCATTCCTGATGAGACCACGATCCTCAACTTCCGCAAACTGCTTGAGGCACACGGACTTGCGGCAGAAATGCTTAACGCCGTGAACGCCCATCTGCAGCGCAACGCCATGAGCCTGCGTGCGGGAACGATCGTGGATCGCCACCATCATTCATGCGCCAAGTTCAACCAAGAACGCAGACAAGGCGCGCGATCCGGAAACGCACCAGACCCGTAAAGGCAACCAGTGGTATTTCGGCATGAAGGCGCATATCGGGGTCGATGAGTTCTCCGGACTGGTTCACCACTCAGATGCACGGCGGCCAACGTCAGCGACGTAACGGTCACACATGCGCTTCTGCACGGCAAGGAGACGTGCATCCTTGGCGACAGCGGATACACCGGTGCGGACTCCCGAGCAGAGCTGAAGAACTGCAAAGCCGCCTTCCTGATTGCACAGAAGCGCGGCAAGGTGAAGGCGATTAGGAACGCAAGGGAGCGGCGTTACCAGGAGCGGTGGGAAACCTGGAAGGCCAGCCTACGCGCGAAGGTGAGCACCCCTTCAGACTCATCAAGCGCCAGTTCGGGTACACCAAGGTCCGCTATCGCGGCTTGGCGAAGAACACCGCTCAGGTGCTGACCCTGTTTGCCCTGTCCAATCTGTGGATGGCCCGCAGGGAATTGATGCCCGCCCAAGGGTAAATCCGTCCGGAGGTGCCGAAAAGGCACGTCCAAAGCCACCTCTCAGATAGAAAATACCTCCTCGGTGACGTTGCCCGCCGTCGCGGCTCGTAGAAACAGCTCTCCGGGTTAACTGCTCAGAGCACCTCTAAGCAAAATCGGAAACCCGAATGGAGCCGACACCGCGCCGCACAAGGCATGGACGGGGGTCCGATAGGGTCGCTCGCAAGACGACCGCCATTGAATCCGCAGCGCGCCTTAAAGCATGACCATTGGACGAAAAGGTGCTTACACGCACAACGGTCGCGCCCCTCAGGTCTGCTGAATATTGAACGACTTCCCGCAGGTCGGGCATGGTGCCGCTAACCCTGCAAGGGCCGGTGGCCCCTGCCACCCAATCGCCACCGCGCCAGAATGCGTCGGCGGCGCAATACCTGGGAAAAGCATGACGCCGTGCACCGCTGTGGCGCGAACGTCTCCAGCGACGCCGGGCGACACCAGACCGGGCGGAAGTGCTGGGATCCAGTTACCGTGGTTCCATTGCGTCTTATGCTTGGCAACCGAGGCGGGGAGCGGGTGCATCGCCGTGCCAAAGACGTTGTTGTGTCCGAACGAATACACCAGTCGGGCATAGCCCGGTGCCCTTGTGGGCACAGTATTGCCTGCAAAGAAGCCACCATGATGAGTAGCAACCACGGCGGTGAATTCTCGATCCTTAACCAAGCTGATGTACTTGTAGCTGGCGTCGCCGGGAAGCAACCAGTTTAAACCCCTCCAATCCACCATCAGGGCATTGCCGCGATTGTTGAGATTGTTCCCGGTTCCGGTGCACTGCGTAAGGGTATAGCTCCCAGACGTGCCGAACTTAAGATCGGCAAAGACCGGGGGCAACTGGAGCACCTGGGAGCCGGCAACTAGAATTCCGTTCTGGAACGCCATGTGAGCAGGATTGACGGTGTGGGGGACAATCCAGGTGCACTTCAACAGGTCCGGGTCCAATGACGTGGCGGTGTAGTGATCCGCGTGCCAATGCGAAATGAGAACGGGCGCCGGTGATTTGTTGTTTGGGCAGGTGCAGAACTTGAGCGCAGCGGGGGTGGTCCACGCGTTCGCCCCGATGGCCCGGCCAACATCAAAGTAGAGAAGAGGCCGCCCGGTTTCACCGAGCATCACGTTGGAAGAAGCTTGACCCACGTCCAGTACGGCCATCGCGTGGGGGCGCGGAATGCTGTCAAGCACAGCGCGGAGAGCCCAGTGATCGGCATTCACATGGGCGACTTCAGGCCTCAACCTGTTGAGGTGCTCAATCAGAGGTGGTTCGGGGAGGTGGGCAAGCCCCAAGAACCCCGTGGTTCCGGCGTCAGTAATGCTGGAATAGCTGATCGCGTCGCCAGCGGGTGTGGGACGGAACATGAGGCCTATCCACCGCCCCACTATGGTGCCCTCCGCACGCCTGTCGGGCGGCGCGAGGTCGGTTACAACCTCAACGAGTTCGCGTTCATTGAAACCGCGCACAATGACATCGAGGTGAAACAGCGGAACCTCCTCAAAGAACCGCGATACGTACTCAGGTTCAGGCTCAACGTCCCCGTACTGCCGCCAGGAGCGAAGTGCCCATCTGTATGGGATCGCGTCAAAGGACAATCTGAGCTGACGGCGGCCGATGGTCTCCATTGACGCCAGATGCCCCAGTAGAACTCGAGGTGTGGGTGTAGGAAGAGTGTCGTCAAGAAAGTACGGGTTCATCGTTCGGTCCTCCGTGATCGAAAGTGCTCAGGCGATGTTGCGGGCCTCGGCCAGGTCGCCGCACATCCACGCCCATGTCTGATAATACTGGCCGAAAGCGACAAGAGAACGGTTGATTGCTCGATCCACAACCATTCTTCAAGAATGTGCATGCCGACACATTGCGGACTGTAAAGTTAGCCCCAACTCGGCCGATAGCGTGTTGCAAGGCTGCGCCTGAGTGGGCGCCCAGGGAAGTAACTCCGTCTTGAACTACGCATGATCAGGAGATTCACATGGAAGGATTTGTTGGCCGTCAGCGTGAAGCGCAGGTGCTCGAGGATCTGCTTTCAGGATCGCCAAGCAAGGGCTTGAAGATTCAGAGCATTGAAGGTCCCAGTGGAATTGGCAAAAGTAGCGTGTTTGCCAAGGCCATGCGATCCATTGACTTGGATAGCCTGGGTTTCCTGAGGATAGAGTTGGTAGGAGCTAACCGGGGGATAGATGGCTCAACTGGCGAGTTCACTGCCGCAGCCATTGATCAGCTGGTTGGCTCGCTTGTGCGCTCTGCAGTTGGGCCGGGAATCGGGTTGAAGCCATCAGGCTACTACTTCCCGAAGACCCGTGAAGCAATTGAGGCTGTCTCTAAGATCAGGGGTGAGATCACCAAGGAACTCTTGGAGCGCGGAGTAAACACTGAAGACCTCGAGGGAATTGCTAAGCTGATAAAGTCAGGTGCATCCATCGTTCAGCGTGTCGGCATGTTCGTGCCGAAGGTCAAAGAATTTGTGGACCCTGAGGCAGTGAAGGAGGCCGCCGACGAGCTCCCCGGGGCCGCGAGTGAAATCAAGGCCTTGTCTTCAGAATCCATCCGTATCTGGGAAAGGCTCGGTATCGGTTCCGCCTCATCCCTCCGTGAGGCTGCTAAGCAAGATCCTGAAGAGGTCCTTGCGAATGCATTGGTAGCAGATCTAAAGGCGATCCTGCTGGGTGAGCACGAAGGCAAGCTCAAGCCGGGGCACGGTAAGATCAAGCGGTTGGAACGGTTGCTCTTCGTTGTGGAAGACTATGAGGCGCTTCATAAGCAGCTCGGCGGACTTCTGATCCCCAAATTCCTAAACAAGCTCAAGAGCAGCGACATCGATGCAACTTTGATCGTGCTAACGAGGTTCAAGCTCAAGGCCACAAACCCTCTCTGGAAGGACTACGAGGCGCAGCTTAGACGCGCAATTGTGCTCAAGCCCCTTGAGAAGGCTGAAGTGGACGAGCTTCTGGCGGAGTTTGGCATTGTCGATACAGCGGAGAAGGAGCGCGCTTGGCTGGAGTCCTCTGGTCTTCCATACCATCTTTCGCTTTTGATCGATGAGCTCGATAGTGGCGGGCGTAGTTCTACCAGCTTGAAGGAGCTACACCAACGCGTCGTCATGTGGATGAGTCCGCGCGAGGTCTCTTGGCTACACCAGGTTCTCTACATGGATGATCTGCAGGTAGAAGCGCTGGAGCAGGTCTTTGGTAGTGAGCAAGAAGCAAGGGACGTTCGTGACTGGTTCGAAAGTGAAGGCTCAATCCTTGATCAATCTTCCCAGAAGCTGAGAATGCTTCCGTTCGTTCGATCACGTCTTTGTGAGTATCTGGAGAGCCGCGACCGAAGGAAGACAAAGGAGCTGAAGGCCCGTGCGGATGCGGTTTTCCTGGCAGATTGATCTGTGTTTTTGATCCGGGAAGATATCTCACCTTCATGTCATCGAGTGAGAGAGCAACTTGCCTCAAAGCAACAACCGGCCGCCCGTGCAATGAGGGGTTGAATACCCGCTCGCAAGATGCGTTGAAGTCCTTCCATCAGTAAGGTAAAGCATAAGGGATGCTCTGAACAAATATGAGGAAGATTTCATGGTAGTGCCGGCCGCTAGCCATGAGATGAAGAGTGACGGTCGATCATGCAACTGACGTTCGGTGACGCGGAGGGCCGGGCCAGCGCAAGCAAACCCGGCGTGAGCGGTTCCTTGCTGAGATGGACCAGGTCGTGCCGTGGAAGCGCCTGCTGGCACTGATCGAGCCGGACTACCCGAAGACGGGTCGTCGCGGCCGCCAGCCGTATCCTTTGGCGACAATGCTGCGTGTACATTTCCTGCAACAGTGGTACGCGCTCAGCGATCCGTCCATGGAGGAGGCACTGTATGACACGGCGGTGGTGCGCCGTTTCGCCGGGATCAACGGCTTGGCCCGTGTTCCTGATGAGACCACGACCCTCAACTTCCGCAGACTGCTTGAGACACATGGGCTGGCGTCAGAACTGCTTAGCGCAGTGAACGCCCATTTGCAGCGCAAAGGCATGAGCCTGGGTGCGGGAACGATCGTGGACGCCACCATCATTCACGCGCCAAGTTCAACAAATAACGCGGACAAGTCGCGCAATCCGGAGATGCATCAGACCCGGAAAGGCAACCAGTGGTACTTCGGCATGAAGGCGCATATCGGGGTCGATGAGTTCTCCGGACTGGCTCGCCATGCGAAGTGCACGGCGGCCAACGTCGGCCACGTAACGGTCACCCACGCGCGGCTACACGGCAAGGAGGCGTGCATCCTCGGCGACAGCGGCTACACAGGCGCAGACTCGCGACCCGAACTGAAGGACTGTAAAGCCGCGTTCCTGATTGCAAAGAAGCGCGGCAAAGTGAAGACAATCAAGAACGCGAGGGAGCGGCGCTACCAGGAGCGCTGGGAAACCTGGAAAGCCAGCCTGCGGGCGAAGGTCGAGCACGCCTTCAGAGTCATCAAGCGCCAGTTCGGATACACCAAGGTTCGCTATCGCGGCTTGGTGAAGAACGCCGCTCAGGTGCTGACCCTGTTTGCCCTGTGTGATCTGTGGATGGCACGCCGGCAGCTGATGCCGGCCCAGGGATAAATCTGCCTGGAGGTTCCGAAAAGGAACCTCAAAACCACTTTTCAGGTATCAGTTTCCTCGCCCGCCGCGGTGCTCGGTGCCGCGACTCGTGGAAATAGAGGTCCGGGCGAACTGTTCAGAGCATCCTCAAGTGAATGCAAATTGCGAGGCTATATGCATGGTCGGGACTAGCAGCACGCAGCAACCGGTGATTGCAGAGCTGAGCTTAGGCGTGCAGGTAGCGTCGCTTCTTCTCAGAGCCCCGTGACGAGAGCCGGTGAATTCACCTGAACGATCAGCCGTCGGCCAAGAACTCGGCACGCGCTGCCTTCAGCACACTGGCCGAGTCGCTGACTAGGACCTCCGCGGGAGCGGCACCATCGAGCAGCGCGTGGGGAGACAGCAGCCACTCGACCTCGCCCCAACCGGTGGTTCGACGCAGCCCGTCCGGCTCGCACGCGAACCTCCTATCACCGCGCAACGTCATCAAGATTTCGGCAAGATGATCAGGTGGTCGGCCATTGGCGTCGAACTGCCAAGTCGGGTAGCGATAGCTGGACACGGGTTTCGCGATGTAGACACCTAGCAAGCAGCCGGTGCGCCGCAACTGACCTACGCGACAACTACCGGTGCTCACCGGCAAGCCGAGTCCGGCGGCGACTTCGCCCGCACTAAGCCATTGAGCGGCTAGCGCCTCCCGCTCCACAGCAGCGCATAGCAGGATCTGAGGAACTGGCGTCAGGGACTGAGCGCCGCCCCCGAGAGGAATCGCCATAGGCTCGCGCATCAGCGGTCGCCGCTTATCAAGTGGCGACCCTGGCGGAGCTGTTGCTGCGTTGACTCGTTCAATTAAACGTCGAGACGCAATCAAGAGCCCATCATCGCTTGGAGGATATGGGGATGCAAAAAGCGGAATCTGAACCCATAAGTACTCCTGTCCCGGATGGACATACGGTCCATGATCATCGAGTAGCAACGCTTCCCCAAGGCGCGGCGCGACGAGCCGCAGGTCCTTGGTCTTCCCCGCCCATTGAACGTAGTTGAGACTCGCAAACCAGATAGGAGCACTTCCTTCGCGGCCTAGTAGTTCAGCGATGACGCGAAAGCGATCCTCCGGCACGGTAGTGAACATCACCAACTGATTGAACTGCGATTGGACGTCTAAAAGGAACCTGTGGAGACCAGGCCTTGGAATCTGACTGATCGCATTGGAAATGAGTGTTCCTTCTAGATCCAACGCCAGCACGGTCGGCTTCATATGCTACCTCTGCCCTTAGTACCCGCTTGTACTTTGCGCGCGCAACCGGTCGCTGTCTATTCCGTGAGCCTACTGGTACGCAGCTTCTGGCTCGGCGTGAGCCTACTGGTATGCGGCTATCGGCCCCTCGCGAGCCTACTGGTACTTCTTGAATCCAGTCGAAAAGAAGATCATCTTTAGCGTTAGCGCGGCCCACTTGAATAGTGTAGGAGGATCGTTACACCAACTCGAAATCCACAGCACAAGCGTCGACCAGCGCATAGGTCGTTGCTTGTTCACTCCTCGCAATGAGGTTTAGAGAGTGTTTAGAACCAGCCATACCCACCCTCTGCATATTGCCACGCTCAACGTCGGGACTAGCGGCGGGGCAATAGGCATAACGTTCGCTCCTGGCAAGTATCAAGAGTCCGCTATGACCGGCGCGTGGAATCGAGACTTAGAATTGGATCTGCGCGCAATTCGTGAGTGGGGGGCGACCTACCTAGTGTCCCTACTTGAGCCATGGGAATTCGATGAACTCAGGATCGCTGCACTACCCAAACGAGCAGCAGCCCTAGGTCTCCGATGGTTTGGCCTACCGATCGTAGATGGTGCAGGCCCAGCGGATGCCTTTCTTGATGAATGGCGAAAGGTGGGGCCTGCACTCTGCGAGAGAATACTGTGTGGGGGTCGAGCTATTGTGCACTGCAAGGGCGGCCTGGGACGAGCGGGAACCGTAGCCTGCCTGTTGCTACTGGACACTGGAGCCGCTAAATCTGCAGAACATGCCATGCACATGGTTCGTCAGGTCAGACCCGGAGCAATCGAGACGCATGAGCAAGAACAGTTCATCCGCGGCTGGTCCAAACCTGGAACCTCGCATGGGATCGGGTAATTGGTACTCGTTGAGGCTAGGTTAGCTCTTCTTGGAGGAAAAGGACCCAACACTGCCAGGTAGCCGACCGCCAGAATCGGCCCCTCTCACCGATGGCAAGGGAGAGTTCAGGCACTCAGCATCTAGGCCTCGTAGGCTCGCGTTGTACGACCACCTTACGAACTGCTCCAGTAGGCAGTTGTTCTCGCGATAGACGCGTTCTAGTTCCGCCTCCAGCCGTAGAATTCGGTCCATAGCAATCTGCATTTCAGGGACATCCTCGACCTTTCGCAGATGCCCACCTTTTGCGGCTAACCCCGCCTTACGCTGTTCGAAGGCTTGCTGAATCCGAGCGTGCTTATGCAACGCTTGCCGCGTATACCGCGTAAAGAGGTGCCGCTCCACCGCGTCCAGCAGAGATTGCCAAGTCAAACGACCTGACCAGCCATCAAGAATTCCGACAATTCTAGCGATATCTTCATCACTAAGATTTTTTGCTCTTCTCATGAAGCCGTGCCTCGCACTTCGATCGCCCATTTCATTGTCACCTGCTCTTCGTCACGTTGATCCAACAACCGGCGGGCATCCACTGCCTGCCGAACCCGAGAGGCCGGACGAATGTGAGTCAAGCGGATTAGCGCACCTAATGGAACTTGCGGATCGTCCATAATTGCCACAAGCTCCGACAGTCTTGTTAGCGTCAGCCTTTGGTGTTCAACCCAACGCGACGCACCATATATCCCTTCAGCCTCCGCAGCTTCTGCCTCAGCTAGCAGACTAGTGGTTTCGGAAAGCTTGGCACGGGTATTTGCATCACCGATTTCGTCGCCCTTGATACACACCTGCTCGTTACAATTCGTACAGTCACGGTGCAGGGCGCAAGGAGACATGACGAAGTCGTGCACGCAGACTCCGAAATCGGTTGTGTGCGCGGCTTGGATACCCATTCCCTTGAACTTGTCTCGAGGAATTAGACTAACGCGGACCTGCGGCAGCGGTTCGGCCGCCAGTTCAGTCACCGACTCCCGCTGCCTTTCCCGACGTAAGCCCACCAGCCGAGCCTGGACATCGCGATCAGAGACATGGTTGTATGAGTCATTCTGACGAATGTCACTCCGACCCGACCACTTTGCGATGTCGAGTTCACTCATGCCACCGGCCTGAGCCAAGGTATTCAGATAGTGTCTGAATTGGTGAGTACGAATGACGATTGGAGATCCGTCTGAATCGAAGTAGCCCAGATGATCGAAGACGGACTTGAACCCGTGCTCTGTACGACCACCAAGACCGGTAGAGATAAAGTTCTGATCTGACGCCTCGATGACGCAACGAAACGTCCGCTTAGTCCGATGCAACTCATTACGCCGAACTACGCAAAGCGCTTCGCTGTACCGCAGACCAGAATCGACGTCCAACCATGGGAACCCTCGGGGCAGGAAGCTGATGACAGAAGCCTCAACATCCGAGAACTTGACTACTATTCTGCCGCGACGCTTCTCGACAGGCACGCCATTACCCAAACACCACGCCCTAGTGCTCGCGGGCGACACCGATTCTGCAAATAGGATCTCGCCGAGCTCTGCAATTGACAAGTCACCGCCGCGAAAATGCTCGAGATGTGGTGGGAGGAACATCGATTTGGGATTGCGTTCGTACCAGCGCGCCACGCGACGCGCCTCTGCTGATAGATCATTGAGTCTTCTCACGGCCTCGCGCACGACCGAACTCATAGATGGCACAACCCACTTGACCATGGGGTCTGCACCCTTGGAAGGCCAGAACCGCAGCCCATATGCCGGCGACGCATCGGGACGAGCTGTTATGACCTCAGGCTCCGCTCTAAGCAGCAAAACTTCATTCACCCGATCCGGGGCCGAGCACATGATCCCCGCCGCCGACGTCACAAACAGATCAGCAGGCTCACTCGCTGCGCGAAAGGCCAGTGCTAGGCATTCCAACGAGCGGGGGCTGGGAAGCTTAGCCTGCCGGGCAGCCTCAAACTCGTCTCCTACCCTGCCGTTCGCCTCCGTCGGGCGAGGTATGGAATTGGACCAGCGCAATGGGACTGCCGCTAAGCGATTGTCATCAATGAACGACGCAAGCATCTCCAATTGCGAACCGACTCGATAGCCCGCAGATGGGCTGAACTTAGCCCGGATGAGTAGAGCCGCTCTATTGAAGGTCGCCGCAGTGACTGAAGCGACGTTACAAGACCCCTGATCTTCCAGTACAGCCGCCAACGCTCGCAGGGAGGCGAGCCGAAACCCTATACACTTCGTTGGCCGCATCCCATGCTGATATCGAAGGTAGGACTTGGCGAAAGAACCAAAGGGCTCGGGCATCGGGCGTGGTGCGCGCTCGTTAACTGAGTCCCATGAGCTAAAAATCGCGCGAAACGCGCCTCGCCTAGCTTTGATCCTGACAGAATCCGCGATCTCCCATGCCATATCATCGAAGGCAAGCTCGGCACCAAAGATGGTCAACTCATTCCGGCACAGAGCAATAAACGCAGAGACATTCTGCTCGGCATTTAGCTCACTAAGCGGCTGAAAAAGAACTACTTTAGCCACAGGTTTTAGCTCCACAGAGTGAGCAATGACGCGCCTTAACCTGGCGGCACTCCTCTATCACGGCCGCAACTGCGAAGATAGTTCGGTCATTGATGGAAGCGATGCGCTTATCAGAATCCCTGAGTTGCTTTTCACGCTGGTCAAGCAGGTGCTGTAGTACCGCCTCATGTGGCCCGTCCATCCAAGCCTCGAAGCTGGAGCAGGTGTAACAGGCGATCGGAGCATTGAATCCGCAAAATCCGTGTGTTCCACAATCGCCCATAGGGGAACCGCTTCGATCAATACGCAGATCGATTACGCGCCTCGACGTATTCTCGCCCAACCCCTGCACAAGCGTTCCCGCGAACGCCTGGGCCAAGGGAGCCATTTCCATAGCAATGGCACGATCAATGCGCTCGATGATTGCAGGCGAACTGGCTGAGTAAACGCCAACATTCTGGGTGTCTGTGTGATCGAGAAGTCGGGCGATGACCAAAGGACTGTACCCCTCTTCTCCAGCTCGCGTGCCGATCGTTCTCCTGAACCGGACACCGCTTATGCTCATCGCCTTACCCGTGCGCTCGGAGACCACTGACAGGCTTTCGAGAACGGTCGTAATCGTCCGGCCAATCATGACGGCAGTCCGATGGAATTCAAATCCTTGGGCACCCCCCTTCGAGCGCACAGAGGGAAAGAGAGGAGCTTGCCCTGCATCGTCTAAGATCGAACAGAAGCGTGCGCGAACGCTCTCAGCGTACGAACTGACATGCTCACCAAACTGCTCGACAAGCGGGCGTTCTACGAACTGAGCACGCGAAAACTTGGCACCCTTCTTAGCGCTAGGCATCTGGATGGAATACTTCAGCATCCCATCAGCATCTGTTTCCACCCTAACATCGCAGACCTTTAAGGACGCGTACTGCTTGCTACGCTGACCCAATAGGATGAAAAGCCACGCCAAGGTGAAATCTGCTGTAGACACATCCCCTTTTGCATATGCTTGATTGAGCGCCAATTGCAGCGCCTCTTCTTCGACATGGGTGAATGGACCATCATGTGGATCCCATGTAAGTACAGACACACCCTTGTCATTGCCCTTGAGCCGCAATTGTTTGAGAAGCAGCTCGACGTCTTCACCGACCCCTGGGTAGCCCAGCTGGAGCCATTTGCGGAGAAACCCCGCGAAGGCTCCCAAGTACCATTCCGTCGACTGATGGAGGCCTGCACGGTAGTTCAGCAGATCTGCGGCTGTGATGCTGGAAATATCCTTTGGCGTAGCACGCAGGAAGTGCTGCAGCCTTTGAAACATATTCTTTAGATGGTCGGGAGAGCGATTCTCTGCATACCACGTCAATACGGACTTGGCCCCACTGCGCAGCACTGGCGAAGCGTTTGGCAGCTGATTGAAGTCCAAATAAATGCTATTGACACCATCGCGGTATGCCCAGATATCGTCGCCTGGATCGAACTCGATGCCCGACTTAGTGCAACTACCTACCCATACAGTGAGTGCACGCGCCTCGCTAGATTCCTCCTGATATAAGGGGTCATGTTTCACCTTCTCCTCCTCACAGGGCGGCTAAATGACTTGGCTTGCATCTCCAGCGACGCCTCATTGCTTTTTCGCTGCACATGCCTTTTCGTGTAGTGCGAAGCCATCTTCGACCTGGGTGACCAGCCCATCGTCTGGGTCCGCATCCTTTCTTCGTCTTCTGCAGCCACACCTTGGCTATCCATGAGATCAGAGAAGTCGTCGTTCCAGGTGTGCCTCAAGACATGCGGGGAGAGGTCATCAGGAAGACCGGGGACCTTGCTACGCAGCTCCCTGAATAGTTTGTTGAGCGCCGGCTTTGACAGCGGTTGGCCTGTTCCCGTCGCCACGAAGAGATAGGGATGGCGGCGCGCACCTTTGATCTTTGCTCGCTCCCCCATTATGTAACTCTTGATCAGCTCCGCCAGATCAGGACCCAGTGCAAGTAGGCGACCTCGCGTTTTGACAAGCGGCGGGCTTTTTCGCGGTTCTTCGGGGTTGCCGGGCCGCCGAACGATCGTGACCTCCCCGGTCCGAATGTTGACGTCACTAGCGTAGGTAGCAAGCAGCTCGCCGTTGCGAACGCCCAGAAGGAGTAGCCAGAGGAAGATCAGTTGGTTACGAACCCGGACGTGCCTGTTCTTCCAGGGGTTGTCCGCACTGTCGGGATCAATGACCTCGAGAATTCGTGCACGGACCTCCGCGTCTACCCCCTGACGGCTAGCCTGCGCGGAGTGGCGGCTGGGCATTCTGGCATTGATAAGGCTGACGAATGTTTGAGTGGCCTCGAGCAAGCTGTGGTTGTGAGGATGTCCCACATCCAGCTTCAGGCGCCGACCCGCTGTTAGCCAGGAGATGTAGTCGCGAATGAATGCCATACGGGTTGCCTTCGTGTCGGCCCCTACCTGTGCCGGCGCTTTCACCGTGGGGCGTATTCGGGCCTGCTCCAGTGTTACGACCCTAGACACCACCGCTCGCGCTGACTCATCCATCTGGCTCATAGCGTCGAGTTCATCTTGCCGCAATCCAGCCAGCTTGGTGAGCGACTCCACCTCGCCAAGGGTAAGGAGCCGACCTTCATTGATTCGATCGTGAATGTCTATACCGAGATGACGAAACACTTGATGGGCAATCATCACAGCCCTGGCCGCGTGCTCGAGCGTGTTCTTGGCAAGCCCAGCTGCCCGAAGCTCGGTCACCAGAAATAGGTTTGGATGCCAGAGGGGGGATCCCGACTCCTTGCACAGAAGCATCGGAAGTCGCTCTCCAGACTCGAACCGAACTACTTTCACCCTGTAGCCAGCTGCCATGTTGACGTTTCCGAAAGGTAGTCGGTAAGCCGAGAAATCGGCAGCCGATGGAAAACGTTAACAACAAAAAAAGGCCCTTGGCAAATGCGCCAAGAGCCCTTGTTAACAGATACTAAAAGGTATCCTCTAGAACGGTTGTGAACCCACAGATCGCAGCGCTCTCAACGCGAAACCATCGCAAGTTCCTGTATCTAAAGGCTTTTTCTTGATCATTGAAACTCGCATTTATACATTGAGAGAGGTTTTTGTTGTAAAAGACGGATTTCGAGCCGAAAGCGACCGCCTTTTTCTACATAGGTAGCAATCCTAGCAGCGCGCAGAGGCAAGCGCTTACTTACCGCTTCGGGCACCACCTTTGGCGTGCTGGTCAAGGAACTTGCCCATCGCAACCTTTTTCTTCAGCACGTCGGCCGGGATCTCGAGCCCCTCTCGTCGCGCAATGGCAACCGCGTACTGGATCTGCGCCTGGGACGGTGGCCTCAAGTCATAGTCCAAGTACATGTCAACGACCGGACCGACAGCCTGCGCAACCCGATTGGCGAGTCGCTGAAGCTTGACCGGATCCGCTCTCGAACACTGCTCCCGACGTCCCCCCGCTTTCAGTAGCGGAGCTGTTTGGAGCCCGGCTTTATCGTAGCGGTTTCACCGCCAGCTGTTGGGCATAGGCGGCAGGCGTTAGCCCGCCGAGCGATTTCTTCGGCCGCTCTTCGTTGTACTCCCGCCGCCAGCGCTCGATCTCGGTGCGCGCGTGCAGCAGTGTCGGGAACCAGTGTTCGTTGAGGCATTCGTCGCGCAGGCGTCCGTTGAACGATTCAACGTAAGCGTTCTGATTCGGCTTGCCCGGCTGGATCAGACGCAGCGACACGCCACGTTCGTGCGCCCAGGCCACCATTGCCTTGCCGCAGAATTCCTTGCCGTTATCGGTCCGGATCACCTTCGGCAGGCCACGGCTGAGTGCCAGGCGGTCCAGCACGCGGCTGACGCCGTGGCCCGAAATCGCACGCTCGACCTCGATTGCCACCGCCTCGTGGCTGGCGTCATCCACAATCACCAGACACTTGATGACACGGCCGTCGGCTGTGCGATCGAAGATAAAGTCCATCGACCACACCTCGTTGGCCGCAACCGGACGAATCAGTGGTTGCCGTTCGCCCAGGGGCACCTTCTTGCGCTTGCGCCGCCGCACCTGCAGTTTCGCCTGCTGATACAGCCGCTCGACGCGCTTGTAGTTCACGACCTGGCCGCCTTGCCGCAGCTTGAGGTAGATCATGCCCACCCCGTAGCGCTTGTGCCGATGCGCCAAGGCCTGGATCTGCGCCCGCAGTTCTACATTGCGGTCCGGACGAGGCGTGTAGCGCAGTGCGCTGGCACTCATGCCGACCACGCGCAGAGCGCGCCGCTCGCTGAGTCCTTTTCTTGCCATGTAGCGCACCTGCTCGCGTCGGGCGGGTGCGCTCACCATTTTTTTCGCAGCACGTCCTTGATCACCTCGTTCTCGAGGACCTGCTCGGCCAACAGCTTCTTCAACCGCGCGTTCTCGGTCTCCAGTTCCTTCAGGCGCTTGGCCTCCGACACATTCATGCCGCCGAACTTGCTGCGCCACAGGTAGTACGACGCCTCGCTGAAGCCGTGCCGACGGCACAGCTCCTTGACCGGCAGCCCGGCCTCGGCCTCACGCAAGAAGCCGATGATCTGCTCTTCGCTGAAACGCTTTTTCACGTCCAATCTCCTTCTCGTTGGGGATTGGACTCCAAAGCAGCTTGCTACTCAATTGAGGGGGGGCGTCGCTCCTGAAGCGACTCCAGCAGACCAGCTTCCAGCGGAAGCTCGAGCATCACACCGCGTTCTGGGTCCAGCAACATTAGAGGCATAGTCACCGCCTGTTTTAGATAGGCGTCCCATAAGGGACTGGCGCTAAAGGTAGCATGCTGAGGGCGGAGCAAAGCTGAGCCAGCACGCGCTGAAGGACTTGCTGCCGCTAAAAGCTCCCTCAGGCTCAGCGGCCTGGCGATCGCTTCAGCTACCTAGGGATTCGGTGAGAAATGGCTACGCACTGAGCCGCTGCGCGGCCCCGCGATGTCGAAAACCCACGCATGAACCCCCGATCTGTGCCCGATCTGTGCCTTGGATTCAACCGGTCGACGCAACACACTGAAGACTGCTTACCGGCAGCAGGAGTGTTGCAGATGGAGCGCAGGCCAAGGATCTACTACAGCGACGCCCAGAAGGCTCTGATGTGGGAGCGATG
>NZ_JASCOP010000099.1:0-15919 GCF_029959395.1 Stenotrophomonas sp. PS02300 | reverse complement strand
GCCTGATCCTGACCGTGGCCCGCGAGCGCGGGTTGATCTGACGCATGAAAAAGCGCCGGTCGGTGACCGGCGCTTTTTGAGTTGCCGGGCAGGGCCCGGCACTACGTTACTTTGCCTTCGGCGGCATCGGCGGCTTGTCGCCGCGGTGTTCGCCGCGCGGGCCACCGAACGGGCCCTTGGCTGCGTCGAATTCGGCCTTGCTCAGCTGGCCGTCCTTGTTGGTATCGGCCGCAGCGAACCACGCATCACGGTGCTGCTTCATGCCTAGCTCGCGATCGGCCTTGTCCAGGTAACCGTCCTTGTTGAGGTCCATCTGGTCGAAGCGCGCGGCCAGCTTCGGGTCGGCCTTGGCTTCATCGCGGCTGATCCGGCCATCCTTGTTCGCGTCCAGCTTCTCCAGGCGCTCATGGCCGCCACCCGGGCCACGCCCATGGCGCTTGCCGTGCCAGCGCGGCATTTCCTCGCGGGACAGCTTGCCGTCCTTGTTGGTGTCCAGGCTGTCGAACTTTTCGGCCAGGCGCGGTGCCTTGGCGGCCTCTGCACGGTCGACGAAACCGTCGCCATTGGTGTCCAGCGTCGCGCGGGCCGGCTTGGTGGGCGTGGCCGGGGTATCGGCGGCCACCGCCAGGCCGGCAGCGCCGGTGGTCATCAGCAGGGCCAGCAGCAGAAGGGGTTTGCGGTTGCGCATGGGTCACTCCGGTGTTTGGGGGATGCTTCGTGTGGTGCGTTGGCACCCACGGGAGAGAAAACGCGCGGGCGCCGGCCGCGTTGACAGCGCCGCCGGCCGTGTTCATTCGCCAGACAGTCGCGGCGCCTGCGACGCCCCGGCGCTATGCTGTGGGCATGGCGATCCACACCGACCGCGACGACGAGCTGCGCCTGTTCCAGACCGGGGACCATCCCTGTGGCTACTGGCCGGAGCGGGCTGCGCGCGACCTGGTGCTGGACCCGCACGACCAGCGGCTGGGCACGCTGTACCCGATGGCGCTCAGCTGGGGCTTCCGCCGCTCCGGCGACCTGGTCTACCGCCCGCACTGCGCCAACTGCCATGCCTGCGTGTCGGTGCGGGTGCCGGTGGCCCGTTTTGCACCCGACCGCAGCCAGCGGCGCTGCCTGGCGCGCAACGACGACCTGGAAGTGCGCATCGTGGCCGCCGAGCAGACCGATGAGCAGTTCGCGCTGTACCACCGCTACCTGACCCATCGCCACGCCCAGGGCGGCATGGACGAGCACGGCCCGCACGAGTTCGACCAGTTCCTGATCGGGCAGTGGTCGCAGGGCCGCTTCCTGGAAATCCGCGGGCCGTCCGAGGATGGCCATCGTGGCCCGCTGCTGGCGGTGGCGGTCACCGATGTCACCCCGCAGGGCCTCTCGGCGGTCTATACCTTCTTCGACCCGGACCACGCCCAGCGTGGGCTGGGCACCTTCGCGATCCTGCAGCAGATCGCCTGGGCCCGGCGCGAGCAGCTGCCGCACCTGTACCTGGGCTACTGGATCCGCGGCCACCGCAAGATGGACTACAAGCGCCGCTTCCGACCGTTGGAGGCCTACGACGGCCGCCGCTGGCACGAGTTCGACGAGGCGCTGGACGGCATCTGACCCGCCATTGCAATGCCCGCCCGTGCAAAATAGCGGCATGAAAGCCCATCCCCTGATCCTCGCCCTGGCCCTGCTCTGCGGCGCCTGCGCCCAAACCCCGACCAAGACCGCCGCCATGCCGGAGTCCACGCCCGCGCCGCTGCGGATTGCCACCTACAACACCTCGCTGTACAGCGACGAGACCGGCGGGCTGATCGCCGAACTCGAAGGCGACAGCGCGCACGCGCGCAAGATCGCCGCCGTGCTGCAGCAGGTCCGCCCGGACCTGGTGCTGCTCAACGAATTCGACTACGACGACGCCCACCGCGCCGCCGACCTGTTCCAGCAGCGCTACCTGGAAGTGGCCCAGCCCGGCGGCGGTGAGCCGCTGCACTTCGCCTACCGCTACCTGGCCCCGGTCAACACCGGCGTGCAGAGCGGGCTGGACCTGGACAACAACGGCCAGATCGGCGGCGACGGCCGCAACCGCGGCAACGATGCCTGGGGCTACGGCCTGCACCCGGGCCAGTACGGCATGCTGGTGCTGTCGCGTTACCCGATCGACGAGGCCAAGGTGCGCAGCTTCCAGCTGCTGAAGTGGAGCACCCTGCCCGGCGCGCTGCGCCCGATCGACCCGCGCAGCGGCAAATCGTTCTACAACGACCACGTGTGGTCGCAGCTTCGGCTGTCGTCCAAGTCGCATTGGGACGTGCCGGTAACCACGCCCAACGGCGTGGTGCATGCGCTGGTCTCGCACCCCACCCCGCCGGTGTTCGACGGCCCGGAAAAGCGCAACGCGGCACGCAACCACGATGAACTGCGGCTGTGGCGGGAATACCTGTCAGCCGGCGACAAGCCGTGGCTGTGCGATGACAAGGGCACCTGCGGCGGCCTGGCACAGGACGCGCGCTTCGTGATCCTGGGCGACCTCAACAACGACCCGGTGGATGGCGATGGCCGCCACGATGCCATCGTCGAACTGATCGAAAACGCGCGCGTGCTGCGCTACCCGACCCCACGCAGCGTGGGCGCCGAGCAGACCAGCAAGGCCTACGCCGAAAAGGGCATCGTGCGCCGTGGCGCACCGTTCCACGCCACCGGTGATTTCGGCCCGAAATCCGGCACCATGCGGCTGGATTACGTGCTGCCGTCGGTCGGCTTCAGCTACATCGGCAGCGGCGTGTTCTGGCCGGCGAATGAAACGCCGGAAGCAAAGATCGCCGACGGCAGCGACCACCACCTGGTATGGGTGGACGTGAAGTAACGCTCTTCCGTCCGCACTGCGCGACCCATCGGGGGCGACCGGCGGGTAGCCCCCGGAGGGACGCTAGAAAACATGGATGTTTTCTAGCAGCCCCCATGGATGGGTTCACGGCGTGTCCCGGAGCGGGGCTGCCCGACGGTCGCCCCAGCACGTAACAACCAAAGCGCCGTGCTTTACGCGCGCAACTCGATCGAAATAGCCTCTGCCGCCTCGCGCGCGATCTTCCGCGCCTGGTCGATGTCTTCGCCGCGCGCCAGGGTGACGCCGACGCGGCGGTGGCCGTGCACGCTGGGCTTGCCGAACAGGCGCAGCGCCGTGTCCGGATCTACCAGCGCAGCTTCGACGTTGCTGAAGACCGGTACGCCTTCGCCGTGCGCCAGCATCGCGCACGATGCCGACGGGCCGCTCTGGCGGATCAGCGGGATCGGCAGGCCCAGGATGGCGCGCGCGTGCAGCGCGAATTCGCTCAGTTCCTGCGAGGCCAGCGTGACCAGACCGGTGTCATGCGGGCGCGGCGAGACTTCGCTGAACCACACCTCGTCGCCCTTCACGAACAGCTCCACCCCGAACAGGCCCCAGCCACCCAGATCATCAGTGATCGCCTGCGAGATCTCTTCCGCACGCGCCAGCGCGGCCGGCGACATCGGCTGCGGCTGCCAGCTTTCGCGGTAATCGCCGTCCTTCTGCCAATGCCCGATCGGCGCGCAGAACGAGGTGCCACCGGCATGGCGCACGGTCAGCAGGGTGATCTCGTAATCGAAATCGATGAAGCCTTCCACGATGCAGCGGCCGGCACCGGCACGGCCGCCGGTCTGCGCGTATTCCCAGGCCGCTGCGATGTCGGCCTCGCTGCGCAGCGTGCTCTGGCCCTTGCCCGAAGAGGACATCACCGGCTTGACCACGCACGGTAGCCCGATCGCCGCCACGGCCGCGCGGTACTCGGCCTCGGTGTCCACGAAGCGGTACGGCGAGGTCGGCAGGCCCAGGGTTTCGGCGGCCAGGCGGCGGATGCCTTCACGGTCCATGGTCAGGCGCGCGGCGCGCGCGGTGGGCACCACCCGCTGGCCGGTTTCCTGCTCCAGCTGGACCAGGGTTTCGGTGTGGATGGCTTCGATCTCGGGCACGATCAGGTGCGGCTTTTCCTCGGCGATCAGGGCGCGCAGCGCCATCGCATCGAGCATGTCGATCACGTGCGACCGGTGCGCCACCTGCATGGCCGGGGCATTGGCATAGCGGTCGGCGGCGATCACCTCCACCCCCAGCCGCTGCAGCTCGATGGCGACCTCCTTGCCCAGTTCGCCCGAGCCCAGCAGCAGGACACGGGTGGCGGAGGGGGACAGCGGCGTGCCGAGCGTGATCATGGCGATATTCCGGACATCAGAGGCGGGGCCGCCATTTTATGGGATGGGGGCCTTGCAGACGTGATATCAATTTGATATCACTATTCCAAACCCGCCCGCAAAGGATGCCCACCATGAAAGAAAAGCCCGTCCGCTCGCTCTCCGGCCTGCCCTTCCTGCTGGGCGTCCTCGTCCTGCTGGCCGTGGCGGCGTGGCTGTTCTTCTCAGGCGTGGAGCGCGGCAACGTGAACCTGGGGCTGGTGCTGGGCAGCCTGGTGCTGGGCTTCGTCTCCCTGTTCAGCCTGGTGGGCCTGTACACCGTGCAGCCCAACCAGGCCGCCGTACTGAGCCTGTTCGGCAAGTACATCGGTACCGTCAAGGACAACGGCCTGCGCTGGAACAACCCGTTCTTCAGCAAGAAGAAGGTCAGCCAGCGCGTGCGCAACTTCGAAAGCGGCAAGCTCAAGGTCAATGAGCTCGATGGCAGCCCGATCGAGATCGCCGCGGTGATCGTCTGGCAGGTGGTGGACGCCTCCGAGGCGGTCTACAACGTGGACGACTACGAAAGCTTCGTGCACATCCAGTCCGAATCGGCGCTGCGCGCGATGGCCACCAGCTACCCCTACGACCAGCACGAAGACGGCCAGCTGTCGCTGCGCAGCCACGCCGCTGAAATCTCCCAGCACCTCAAGGACGAACTGGCCGAACGCCTGGCCGATGCCGGCGTGCAGGTGCTCGACGCGCGCATCAGCCACCTGGCCTATGCCCCGGAAATCGCCCAGGCGATGCTGCAGCGCCAGCAGGCCAACGCGGTGATTGCCGCGCGCACGCGGATCGTGGCCGGTGCGGTGGGCATGGTCGAAATGGCGCTGGCCGAACTGCAGAAGAACAACGTGGTGCAGCTGGATGAGGAGCGCAAGGCGCAGATGGTGGGCAACCTGCTCACCGTGCTGTGCTCGGACCGCGGCACCCAGCCGATCGTCAACGCCGGCTCGTTGTACTGAGCATGAGTGAAAAGAAAGCCTACCCGCTGCGTATCAATGCCGACGTGCTGGCAGCGGCGCAGCGCTGGGCCGACGACGAGCTGCGCAGCCTCAACGCGCAGATCGAGTACGTGCTGCGCGACGCACTGCGCAAGGCGGGACGCCTTCCCAAACCCAAACAGGACCCGGAGAGCAAGGAATGAGCAAGCGCTGGAGCTATCTGACCGTTGAAATCAAGCCGGGCTGGACCGGCCTGAAACCCGACGAAATGCAGGCCGAGATGAACCGCCACGGCCAGCTTGGCTGGGAACTGGTCAACGTGGTGCTGACCCTGCAGATGGGTTCGGCACTGCTGTTCTTCAAAAAGGAGCTGTGAGATGGCAGCCACGCCCACCGAGTTCGCCGTCGCGCCTGCGCCGATCTGGCGCCTGCTGTGGTTGTGGGTGCCGATGCTGGGCATCGCCGTGCTGATCACCGCCACCACGCTGCAGCACGCACAGCGCACGCCGATGGAACTCGGCTACACGGTGCCGTTCCTGCTGCTGGTCACCGCCGTGCTGAGCTGGGGCTTCTTCCGCCGCCGCATCCAGCTGCAGCACGGCGAACTGGTGGTCACCTCCACGTTCTACCGCCGCCGCACCGCGGTGGCCTCGCTGCAGCTGGACAAGGCGCGCATCGTGGACCTGGCCGAGCACACCGAGTTCAAGCCCGGCTTGAAGATCAACGGCTATGGCGTGCCCGGCTTCCAGTCCGGCCACTACCGCATGGGCGGCCGGCGCAAGGCGTTCTGCCTGATCACCGACGCCAGCCGCGTGCTGTACCTGCCGCTGCGCGATGACAGCGTGCTGCTGCTCAGCCCGGAACAGCCCAGGGCCCTGCTGGATGCGCTGAACGCGCAGGCCACGCGCTAAGCTGGGGGCATGCGCCGCTACCCTGCCCTGCTGATCAACACCGCCGACATCGAACTGTGGCCCGGCGGCCTGCTGCGTGCGCGCAGCAACGCCGATGCACGGGCGCTGGCGCGGGCCCGCTGGGTGCTGCGGCGCAAGCGTGATGGGCAGTACCTGGCCGCCGCCACCGCGCACGGCCTGCTGCCGCTGGTGCCGCACCTGATGCGCGAGCCGGGCATCGAGGAAGCACTCGATGCCCTGGACCTGGCGCTGCATGGCACGCAGCGCACGCATGCGGCCGATGCCCTGCTGCCACTGAGTGGACTGCAGGATCGGCTGGAACAGCTGGGCATCGATGCGGCGCGCTATGAGCAGGACACCGCGCTGGCGCTGGAAGCCGAACCGGAACGGCTGGCGCTGGCCGGATTCGACCGTTACCGCCGGCCGCTGTGGCTGCAGCAGGACGCCGCGCGCGCCTGGCAGCGCATGCAGCAGCAGGCCGCGCGCGAGGGGATCGTGCTGGAGGCCATTTCGGGCTACCGCAGCCACGATTACCAGCTGGGCATCTTCGCGCGCAAACGCGCGCGCGGGCTGGACGTGGATGCGATCCTGCAGGTCAACGCCGCGCCGGGGTACAGCGAACACCACAGCGGGCGTGCGCTGGATGTCAGCAGCCCCGGGGAACCGGCCGCGGAGGAGAGCTTCGAGGAAACTGCGGCATTCGCGTGGCTGCTGGAGCACGCGGGCGGCTACGGCTTCCACCTGAGTTATCCGCGCGAGAACCCCCACGGCATCGTGTATGAGCCATGGCATTGGTGCTGGCGCCCGCACTGATCCGGACCCGGGCGCAGCCACGCAGGGCGTGGCTCTACACAATCGGTACATCTGCCGTTAAGCTTCGCGCATCATCCAGGGGGAGAGCGCGTCATGGAAGACCAGAGCCCGTACCAGGCCAGCCGGGTTACGTCTCGCACGACACGTGCTGACCGCCGTGACGAGGCCCCGCAAGAGATCCTCAGCCCGATCAGGCACATGTGGATACTGCTTGCGGTGGGGGCCGTGCTCACCGGCTTCGGTGGGGCCGTACTGCTGTTTACCGATGTCCGCGCAAACACGTTCCTGGCGGTGGTGCTGGGCGTGTCGTTCGCCTTCTACGCCCTTACCGCCTTCGGGGTATACAAACGCAGCCGCGCCGCGGCCTGCGTGGCCGTGGCGATGTGCGGACTGGGTGCACTGGGCACGCTGGTCAACATCGCCAATGGCCAGGGCACCCTGACCGGGGTCGGGTTTACGGCCGTGCTCACCTTCGTCAGCATTCGCGGCACCCTCGCCACCTTCCGTTATCACCGCCATCTGCGCGACGTGCGCAGTCGCCCGCCGCGCCCGCGCATCAGTGATGACCCTGCGTTTGCGCCGAAGCTGGAGCAGACGGCGCTGTAGAGCCACGCCCTGCGTGGCTGGGCTTCGGTCGGCATTCCGTGGACACGCATGGCGTGTCCCTACGCGGCGATTGTCCGTGCGTGACGATTGTCCGTGCGTGACGATTGTCCGTGCGCGGCGTAGGTCCGTGGGCGGACAGATCAATCCTGCGAGCGGTTGGTGCTGGCTTTGGGGCTTTCGGTGAAATCGGCGATGCGCCACAGGTACAGGCTGGCGTAGGTCCGGAACGGGCCCCACTTTTCGCCGCGGGCGGCCAGCTCCTTGGGGGTCGGCATCAGCTCGGCCTTGTCCACCCGCTGGGCGCCCTTGCGCACGCCCAGGTCGTCGATCGGCAGGATGTCGGGACGACCGAGCCGGAACATCAGCATCATTTCCACCGTCCAGCGGCCGATGCCGCGGATCGGCACCAGTGCGTCGATGATCGCGTCGTGCGGCATCACCGACATCCGTCGCAGGTCGGGAATCTCGCCGGCCGCTTCGCGCCGGGCCAGGTCACGCAGGGCCAGCGCCTTGTTGCCGGAGACGCCGCAGGTGCGCAGGCCGGGATCGTCGATCCGCGCCAGGGTGTCGGCGTGCAGGCGGGTGCTGCCGATGGCGGCCTCCACCCGGCCCACGATGGTCGAGGCGGCCTTGCCGCTGAGCTGCTGGAACAGGATCGCGCGGGCCAGCGCATCGACCGGGTCGAAGCTGCGCGCCCAGCCGGGCGGTGCCTCCACCGGCCCGAGCCGCTTCATCCAGGTGCCCAGCCGGCGGTCGCGCCGCGACAGCCAGTCGTGCGCCTCCTGTACATCGAAGCCGCGGCGGAAGCGCGGCATCTCAGCGCCTCAGGGCGTTGAGCCCGTACACCACCCAACCGACCATCAATGCCGTGCCGCCCACCGGGGCCAGCCCGGTGCGGAACTGCCACAACGCGCCAGCCACCAGGCTGCCCGAGAACAGCAGCGTGCCCAGCAGCAGCACGTACAGCGCGAGCTTGCCCACGCTGTTCTGCTGGGTGGGGCCCAGCACCGCCAACGCCACGCCATGCCCGAACGCGAACAGCGCGGCGGTGTTCACGTGCGACTGCGCCAGCGGTTCGGCGATGCCGTGCGAGGCATAGGCCGACAGGCCTACCGCCGTGGCCGCCAGCAGGCCGCCCAGGCAGGCCAGCAGCGAAGGTTTACGCGCGCGTCGTTCCAGGTTGAGCATGGCTGCATCCTCCAAAAAAAAACGCGCCGCAGGAAGCGGCGCGTTTTCTGTTCTACGTTACATCCGTGGCAACCGTCGGTTTACTTGACGGCCCAGTAGATGTCGTACGTACCGTCCTGGGTGAACGACTTTTCCAAGCCGCCGTTCCAGGCTTCGTACGGACGATCGATCACTTCGTTGCCACCCGTGACAGCCCAGGCACGCAGTGCGTTGCGGGCGATGTCCAGGCCAGCCATGTGGCCGGTGTACTTGGCGTGGGCGGTACGGTGCGGGGCAACGTGCACGTACTTGACCGGGGCGCCACCATCGATCTTCACCGTCAGGGCTTCAGCCGAAGCGCCTGCCGTACCCTTCTTCTTGACCGGCTGGGCCACGTCGAAGGCGTACTTTTCCTGACCGAAGTCAGTGGTGATGATGCGGAACGGACCGGCGGCTTCGAGGTCATTGGCCTCCATCACGCGCTTGATCCACTCCTGGTTGTCCTTGATGGACTTGGTGATGGTCGCTTCGCCGCGATCGACGTTACCGGCGGTGACGACCAGCAGGTCTTCGGCCGGGGCATCGATGATGGCCAGGTCGACCAGCGGGGCTTCGGCGGTGCGGTAGTCGATGTTCGGCACGGTGGCCAGCATGTTGGCCATGCGCGACAGACCCAGCTTCAGGTCGTCACCGACGTGACGGCTGACGTACAGGCCCGCGTAACGACCAAACAGGTTCCAGCCGTACTTGATGCTGTAGTCCTGGGTGATCTTGACGTTGCGGCCACCCTTGCCGGTCGGCTCAAGCGTGAAGCTGGTCTTCTTGTCGTGGCCCTTGGTCGGGTTCTCGATGGCGATGGCCACGCGCTTGTTCGGCTCGGACTCGGTGATTTCCCAGCTGCCCTGGCCCAGCGACGATTCCTTGGAGGAATAGTCCAGGCGGGCACCCACGCCGGAGGCGGGGCCGGAATGCTTCAGTTCAATGGCGGGATCGCGCAGGACAAGCGGGTTCCAGTCCTTGAAGCGGCGCAGGCTGTTGACCGTGTCGTACACGATCGTCATCTTGCGGTTGGTCTCGATGCTTTCGGTAATGTGACGCTCGCCCGGCAGCACAACGCCAATGATGACGAACAGGCCAGCCACGATCCCCAAGGCGATCAGGAACTCGATAATACGGGTCATTCAGGAGTCTCCGGGGCCGATCCCACGGCCGGGTTGATTGAAGCGAAGCGCCAATCCTAGCAGGCTTCGCGGGTGTTGTTGATCAGGATTGGCGCACCGGTTTCCATACCGGCAGCGGTTTTGAATAGACAAGGAGCGGAAAGATAGCGCATCGCGCGGGCCAGCATGTGGCCGTTGGCCATATTTATTTGCCGGTTTCGGCAAGGTGGCCTGCGACGACCGCCGCAGGCCTTGCCACACAAGGCTTTCAACTGGCGTTCATGTTCACACCAGTTGCAGCTCGAATGCCTTCAGCACGGCCCGGGTGCGGTCGCGCACGCCCAGCTTGGACAGGATGTTGGAGACGTGGTTCTTGATGGTGCCTTCGGCCACGCCCAGCGAATTGGCGATCTCCTTGTTGGAGAACCCGCTGGCCATCAGCCGCAGGATCTCGGTCTCGCGGTCGGTGAGCGGGTCGGGCCGGTCCAGGCTCACGAACTCGTTGCGCATGTGCTCCAGCCCCGACAGCAGGCGCTGGGTGACGGCCGGCTGCACCAGCGAGCCGCCATCGGCCACGGTACGGATGGCACCGACCAGCTGTTCCAGGGTCACGTCCTTGAGCAGGTAGCCCTTGGCGCCGGCCTTGAGCCCGGCCAGCACCAGCTGGTCGTCGTCGAAGGTGGTGAGGATGATGGTCGGCGGCAGCTGGCCCAGCCGCGACAGCGACTGCAGCGCCTCCAGCCCGGACATCACCGGCATGCGCATGTCCATCAGCACCACGTCGGGGCGGATCTGCGGCACCACCTCGACGGCCTGGCGGCCATCGGCGGCTTCGGCCACCACTTCGATCCCGTCATCCAGGGCGAGCAGCGAGCGGATTCCCTGCCGCACCAGGGTTTGGTCGTCGACCAGGCAGACGCGAATCATCCAGAACTCCTCAACATACGGAGGCCAGCTGCAGCTCTGGCGCACCGGGGACCGAAGCGCGCAGGCAGAAGCCCTCGCCCCGGCGGCTATCAATCTGCAGCGTACCGCCGCATTGTTCCAGACGTTCACGCATTCCGCGCAATCCGTTGCCCACGTTCACCGCCTCGGCACCGACACCATCATCGCGCGCCTCCACCACCAGCACGTTGGGGTCTTCACGCCAGACCCGTATCCACAGGTGCCGGGCCGCCGCATGCCGGACGGTATTGGTGATGATCTCCTGGGTGCAGCGCAACAGGACGTGGGCCCGTTGCGGGTCTTCGACGCTGAGCGGCTCCTCGATCTCCAGATGGATGTCCAGCGAAGGAACGTTCTCTGTCAGTGGGCGCAATGCCGCGGCCAGGTCGATGGCCCCGGTCTCGCGCAGCTGGCTGACCACTTCCCGGACGTTGCCGAGCAACAGCTTTGCCAGCGCATGCGAACGTTTGACGTGCTCAAGCGCCCGCCCTTCGGCCAGGTGCCCGGCCACTTCCAGGTTCAGCGCCAGCGCCGTCAATTGATGCCCCAGCAGGTCGTGCAGCTCGCGGGAGATCCGGGTGCGCTCGTTGACACGGGCACTTTCGGCCAGCAGGGCGCGGGTGGCGCGCAGTTCGGCATTGAGCCGACGCTGCTCATCGCGGGCCTCGGCCTGCCGCCGGGCCACCAGCGCGATCACGAACACGAAGCTGGAAAAGCCCATGTACCCCATCGCCTGGAGCAGCCCGATCAGCGGCGGGAAGCCCAGCGGTTTGATGTACACCGGCAGTACCGCCAGGTTGCTGGCCACCAGCCACAGCAGGCCGACCCGCGGGCCGAGCAGCCACGGCAGCAGCCCGGCCACGACCATCAGCAGGATGCTCCCGAGCGCAGTGCCGGAAAAATAGCTGACGCCGATGGCACAGGCGGTCAGCAGGACCAGCGCGGCGTGGTCGAAGATGCCCGGGCGGCTCTCGCCCAGGTCGCGCGTCAGCACCCAATAGACGCCTCCAAAGGTGAGGTAGGCCGACGCCCAGGGGATGATGGACTGGTCCAGGTTCTCCAGGGTCAGCGATACCGGATCAATCAGGTAGATGGCCAGCCACAGGCCGACCGTTCCCCAGGTGAACAGCCCGGAGTAGCGCAACATTGCATTGTGATTGAGTTGGGCCAGCATGCCCCATCGTAGCCTTTCCGCCGGCCGCCCCAAGCCCCGAAAGTCATGCCCGCGCAATGCGCGATGACGACAGGGAGGGCGCCGGGTACGGCACCCTCCCCGGCTTTCGACTACAGGCAGGCGAAGCTGAAGTAGGGCATCATGCTCGACGAGCGCACGCAGGAGTCGCTGACCTTCTCGGCGGTGGTATCCACCGTGGCGGTTACGCCGGAGAAGTCGGCCTTGCCGCCCGAGACGAGCTGGACCTGCTCCGCGGTCATTTCGCGAAGGCCGCGGGTGGTGGAGTTGATCGTGTTCATATTGATAAAATCGTCCTTTGATTTAGTTAATGAATCCAGATCGCACCGGCACCTCTCCGGCACCGGGTGCACGTCGCTTATACCACGGCCTGGGTGACGCCTCAACGAACGACGGTGCGCGCGTCCAAGCCTACCCGTGCAATAATCCAACGAGGGCCCCTAGACGGGCCAACCGCGTTACCCCACGGAGTCACAATGTCGATTGTCATCCGCGACGTGCGCGAGCACGAGCTCGATTCCGTCCTGGCCCTGAACAACAATGCCGGTCTGGCCATCCTTCCGCTGGATGCTGCCCGCCTGCGCCTGTTCTATGAAACCGCTGAATATTTCCGCGTCGCCGAGCGCGACGGCAACCTGGCCGGCTTCCTGATCGGTTTCGGCAGCGACAGCCAGCACGACAGCAGCAACTTCGCCTGGTTCAAGCAGCACCTGACCAGCAAATTCTTCTACATCGACCGCATCGTGGTGGCCAGCCGCCGCCGTGGCGGTGGCGTGGGCCGCGCGTTCTACGCCGATGCCCAGAGCTACGCCGAGCTGCGCTACCCGCAGCTGACCTGCGAGGTGTTCCTGGACCATGGCGCCGATGCGGCGCTGCTGTTCCACGGCAGCTTCGGCTTCCGCGAGGTCGGGCAGAACAACATGCCGCACGTGGATGTGCGGGCCAGCATGCTGCTCAAGGACCTGTGCAGTTACCAGTGGGTGCACGACACCTACGGCGACGCGCTGCCGGACGTGCCCTGGGTGGGCCATCGTCGCGAGCCGCTGCGCGCGCATCGACCGACGGGGACCTGAGGTGGCGGCGAACATGGATTTTGAACAGGCCGGTGAACTGAAGATCGGCCAGGTAGGCATCGCCAACCTGCGCATCCGCACCCTCGATGTGGAACGTCTCACCCGCGAAATGCACGACCGCGTGGCCCGCGCGCCGAAGCTGTTCGGCCGCGCGGCGGTGATCCTGGACTTCGGCGGCCTGAGCCAGATGCCCGACGTGGCCACGGCCCAGGCACTACTGGATGGCCTGCGCAGCGCCGGCGTGCTGCCGGTGGCGCTGGCTTACGGCAGCAACGAAACCGACCTGCTCTCGCAGCAGCTGGGGCTGCCGCTGCTGGCCAAGTTCCGCGCCCAGTACGAGCGCGCCGAGGCCGAGCCGGCACCTGCGCCCGTTGCAGCGGCCCCGGAACCGGCACGCCGCGCGCGTGCGGCCGCACCGGCCCCGGCCGCGGCGGTGGACGCGGGCAACGCGCCCAAGCCGGGCCGCATGCAGACCAGCAACGTGCGTTCGGGCCAGCAGCTGTATGCGGAGAACTGCGACCTGACGGTGATGGCCACGGTCGGCGCGGGCGCCGAGGTGATCGCCGATGGCAGCATCCATATTTACGGTACGCTGCGGGGCCGTGCCCTGGCAGGTGCCCAGGGCAACACCACGGCGCGCATTTTCTGCCGTGACTTCCACGCTGAACTGGTCGCCATTGCCGGCCATTACAAGGTACTGGACGATGTCCCGGACAACCTGCGCGGCAAGGCCGTGCAGGTGTGGCTGGAACAGGACCAGATCAAGATCGCTGCGCTGGACTGACGCGGCAACCCAACTGAATCATCAGGAGAAGTCCTTTGGCTGAAATCATCGTAGTCACCTCCGGCAAGGGCGGCGTCGGCAAGACCACTTCCAGCGCAAGCCTTGCCTGCGGCCTTGCGCGCAGGGGCAAGAAGGTGGCGGTGATCGACTTCGACGTCGGCCTGCGCAACCTCGACCTGATCATGGGCTGCGAGCGGCGCGTGGTGTACGACTTCGTGAATGTCGTGCACGGCGAGGCCACGCTCAAGCAGGCCCTGATCAAGGACAAGCGTTTCGACAACCTGTACGTGCTGGCGGCATCGCAGACGCGCGACAAGGATGCGCTGACCCAGGAAGGCGTGGGCAAGGTGCTGAAGGACCTGGCGGCGGACGGCTTCGATTACATCATCTGCGATTCGCCGGCGGGCATCGAAAAGGGTGCGTTCCTGGCGATGTACTTCGCCGACCGCGCGGTGGTGGTGGTAAACCCGGAAGTGTCGTCGGTACGCGACTCGGACCGCATCATCGGCCTGCTGGATTCGAAGACGCACAAGGCCGAATCGGGCCAGAACGTGCCGGCCTTTCTGCTGTTGACCCGCTACAGCCCGGTCCGGGTTGAGTCGGGCGAGATGCTGAGCATCACGGACGTGGAAGAGGTGCTGGGGCTGAAGGCGATCGGCGTGATCCCGGAATCGGGTGATGTGCTGAACGCGTCCAACAAGGGCGAGCCGGTGATCCTGGATGCAGAATCGCCCGCAGGCCAGGCATACGATGATGCGGTGGCCCGCATCCTCGGCGAAGAGCGCCCGATGCGCTTCACCGTTGTTGAGAAGAAGGGCTTCTTCAGCAAGCTGTTCGGAGGGTAAGCATGGGCCTGTTCGATTTCCTCAAGACGAAGAAGACCACCGCCGAAACGGCCAAGAACCGCCTGCAGATCATCATCGCGCAGGAACGCAGCCACCGCGGCGGCCCGGATTACCTGCCGCTGCTGCAGCGCGAGCTGCTGGAAGTGATCAAGAAGTACGTGAACATCGACGCGGACGCGGTCAAGGTTGACCTGGTCAAGGACGGCGAGCACGACGTGCTGGACATTTCGGTGGCGCTGCCGGAAGGCCCGCAGCAGCCCTGACCGTAAAGGCCCCTTCCCCACCGGGAAGGGGCGCAGGACGCACACGCCATGAACACCGCCGCCGCCGAAGCAGAACCACAGGTCACCCGGGTGGGCGACATCGCCTTCGAGGATGCCGCGGCACTGCTGGCCCGCCACGCGCTGCAGCTGCACCACGTGGCCGATGGCGCGCCGATTCCCGGCAGTTACTGGGGCGAGCCCGAAGCGGGCATCATCGCCAGCGACGTCTATGTACGTAACGACACGCCGGTGCACTCGATGCTGCACGAGGCCTGCCACCTGATCGTGCTGCCACCCGAACGCCGCGCGCTGGTGCACACCGACGCGACCGATTCGGTTCCCGAAGAAGACGCCACCTGCTATCTGCAGATCGTGCTGGCCGGACAGTTGCCGGGCGTAGGCAGCGCGCAGCTGATGGCCGACATGGATGCCTGGGGTTACACCTATCGCTTGGGTTCAACACAGGCGTGGTTCGAGCAGGATGCAGAAGATGCCCGGGCCTGGTTGATCGAACGCGGACTCCTCGCCGCGTAGAGCGCTGGCTGTTCGGTTGTTCCCGCGCGGGGCGAGGACGGGGATGCCCTGGCCGGACACGCGTGAACCCATCCATGGGGCTTATCGCGGCTTGCGCGTGTGCGCTGTCCTGCGCACACGGCAAGACCGGGGTTGGGCTCCTGCCCAACCCGTCGGGCGTATACGCCCGACCCATGCCGCTCAAAGTCCGGCCAGGGCATCCCCGCCCTCGCCCCCTCAGTTCTCTGCGACGACCGGAAGCGAAATCAAAAACTTCTCGCTAGCCGGCACATTCGCGTGTGCGGCTCAGCCACGCAGGGCGTGGCTCTACGGCGGAACAATTCGATCGACCTACCACTATCTGCCTTTGACTTCCTGTCCGTCGACGCATGACCGTCTGGGGGAGCGGGGTGGAGGGGGTAGCGGGGCTTTGAGCAGCATGGATGCTGCGATAAGCCCCATGGATGGGTTCACGCGTGCCC
>NZ_JASCOP010000098.1:0-16076 GCF_029959395.1 Stenotrophomonas sp. PS02300 | reverse complement strand
GGGCGGGTTTGCGGGACTGTCAAAAACATGGATGTTTTTGACAAGCCTCCATGGACGGATTCACGGCGTGTCCCGCAAACCCGCACCCGCCAGCCAAACCGGGGAAGCCCGCAGCCCAGGGCTTTAGACCTCAGGGCGCCAACTCAACCCGATTCCGCCCATTCCCTTTCGCCCGGTACAAAGCAGCATCCGCCCGCTCCAGCGTCTGCTCCACGGTGTCACCTGAACGATGCGCCGCGACCCCGATACTGACCGTCACCGGAAATCCCAGCGGCAGGTCGGAAACGGCCATACGCAGGAAATCGCACTGCAGCTCCGCCGTCCGCAGGTCCGTATCCGGCATCAGCACCACGAACTCTTCCCCGCCGTAGCGCGCCGCCAGCCCACGGCCCGAGAACTGCGCCCGCAGCAGCACCCCCAACTCCGCCAGCACCCGGTCGCCCGTCGCGTGCCCGTTGAAATCGTTGATCTGCTTGAAGTGATCGATATCCACCAGCGCCACCGCCGTCTGCCGTGGCTGCCCGTCCGCATCCAGCACCGACGCATCCAGTGCCACCGCCATCGCCCGCCGGTTCGGCAGCCCCGTCAGCACATCCGTCCGGCTCTGCTCCGCCAAGTCCGCGTTCTGCGCCAGCAGCACATCGTGGTACTCGCTCAGCAGCCGCTCGTAATCGTCGCGCTCCACCATGTGCGTCTGGATGTCCAGCGCGAAACGGCGCAGCTCCATCACCAGCATCACCTGCCGCGACAGCGCCGCCAGCGCCTCCGTCTGCTGCGCATCCAAGCGTTGCGGTCGCGGATCGAACACGCACAGCGTGCCCAGCGGCAGGCCCTCCGTACTCACCAGAGGCGCCCCCGCATAGAAACGAACCTTCGGATCCCCGGTCACGTTCGGGTTGTCATGGAAGCGCACGTCCGTGCGCGCGTCTTCCACCACCATCACCTCCGACGGCTGCAGGATCGCGTGCCCGCACATCGACTCCGAGCGCGGCAGCTCCCGCGCGTCCACCCCCTCGATGGACTTGAACCACTGCCGTTCCGCATCGATCAGCGTCACCGCCGCCATCGACGCGCCACACACCGCCTTGGCGATGGTGACCAGGTCATCGAAGGATTTTTCCTTCTCCGAATCCAGGATGCGGTATCGGTACAACGCCGCCAGGCGGATGGCCTCGTTGACGGGCTTCTCGGGCTTGATCATGCAAAGGTCGAATCCGGGAACTGCGCCCAGCTTACTTAGCCGTTGGTTACCCGCAAGTGCAGGCTTACCAGTCCTGCTGCTGCGGCAGCAGCCCCTTCAATTCCGCATCGGTCAGGTTGCGCCACTGGCCCGGCTTGAGCGCCCCGATCTTGACGTTGTCGATCCGCACCCGGCGCAGCTGCGTCACCCGGTAATCGAACGCCGCCGCCATCAACCGGATCTGCCGGTTCAGGCCCTGCTGCAGCACGATCCGGAAGCCGAACTTGGCGATGCGCGACGCCCGGCATGGCAGCGTCGTTTCATTGTGGATGCGCACCCCGCGCGCCATGCCGCGCAGGAACTCGTCCGTGACCGGCTTGTTCACCGCCACCAGGTACTCCTTCTGGTGGTTGTTTTCCGCACGCAGGATCTGGTTGACGATGTTGCCGTTGCTGGTCATCAGGATCAGGCCTTCCGAATCCTTGTCCAGCCGGCCGACCGGGAAGATGCGCTGCTCATGGCCGACGAAGTCGACGATGTTGCCCTTCACCGCGCTCTCCGTGGTGCAGGTGATGCCCACCGGCTTGTTCAGCGCGATGTACACATGGCGGCGGCCGCCGGCCTTCTTCGCCTCGCGCGCGCGCAGCGGCTGGCCGTCGACCAGCACCACGTCGCCCTCGCCGACCACCGCACCGGTACCGGCCGGATGGCCGTTCACGGTGACGCGGCGCTCGCCGATGATGCGGTCGGCTTCACGCCGGGAACAGAAGCCGGTTTCGGCAATGAACTTGTTGAGTCGGGTTGTCATCGCGCCATTATCCGGCAAAACCCCGTCCGGCGTGGGATCAGGCGACCAGCGGATCATCCGCCGGCAGCGGCTGTTCACCGTCGCAGACCTGGTCGCGGCCGGCACGCTTGGCCCGGTACATCGCATGGTCCGCGCGCCGCAGCAGCCCGGCCAGGTCATCACGACCCGGGCGCAGCACCGCCAGCCCGATGCTGACCGTCACCGCCAGCCCGGAAATGCCCAGCGGCGCGGTCACCGCCGGAATCTGCCGGCGCACGCTTTCCAGCCGGGCCAGCGCCGCCCCGTGGCTGGCGCCGGGCAGCAGCACCAGGAACTCCTCGCCGCCCATGCGGATCACGTCGTCCTGCACCCGCACCGCCCCGCGCAGGCCGCGCGCCACCGCCACCAGCACCTGGTCGCCCACCTCATGGCCGAAACGGTCGTTGATGTCCTTGAACAGATCGATGTCCAGGAAGCCGATCGCCAGCGGCAGCTGCTCGGCACCCGCCCGTTCCAGGTGGCGGGCCAGCAGGTGCAGCCCGTGGCGCCGGTTGGGCAACCCGGTCAGCGCATCGGTATCGGCCAGCTGGCGCATCTCGTCACGCTGCTGGCGAAGCTTGCCCAAGCGAAGGTTGAGCGCGTAGGCGGCCATCATCAGGAACCAGGTCGCCGACAGCTGCAGCGCCTCGATCCGGTAGGCGGTCAGCCAGTGCGCGTGCAGCGCATCGGCGATGATCAGGATCCACCACGGTGCCAGCGCGAACAGCCCCGCCGCCGCATAGCCATCGCGCTGCACCAGCGCCCACAGGCCCACCCCGAGGCAGACCACGCAGCCCAGCACGAATACCGCCTCCAGCGCGGCCGCCATCCAGGCCAACCCGGCCGTGCCCATCCACGGCACGCACAACCCGGCCAGCACCAGCCCCCACAGCACTGCGCGCTGGCCGGTGCCCGAACCCGGCCACAGCCGGGCGCCGCCATTGAGCCGCCACAGGATCGGCAGCAGCAGCGCCAGCGCGAACGCGCTCAGCGCCACCAGCCACCACGAGGCGCGGTCGTGCACCGGCAGCCAGGGCTCCGGGTAGCCGCTCAACCCACCCAGCACCGCCTGCCACAGCACGAACACCGCGCAGATCGCCACGTAGTAGAGGAAGGTGCGGTCGCGGGCGGTCACGAACCCCATCAGCGCCGACAGCGCCAGCGCGATCGCCACCGCGATGCAGGCCGCGCGCACCAGCAGGCGGGCGGTATCGTTCTGCTGCACCGGGCTGGGCGCGCCCAGCCGTACCGTGGGAATCCAGCGCGATTTCAGTGGCGTGGCCCAGGACACCACGATCGGTTCGCGCTCGCCGGCCTTGGGCACCACCACCATGCCGACCCCCGCGCGGAAGCGCGAATCGCGGGTGCGGGCATCGTGCATGTTGCCGCAGATCTGGCGGTCGCCGTGGCTGATGCGCACTTCGCCGGTCAGCACCCCGAACACATCCACCGCCTGTGGCGCACCGGACCAGCCGTCGGCAGGGGCCGGGATCGAAAGGATGTCCTGGTGGTGGGCGAGCATTTCCGGGGTGCAGGCGCGTTGTGGCGCCTGCTGGTCGGTGGCAGCCCCCAGCAGCAGCACATCACGCCCGACCTGGGCCGTGCCGGCCAACGCCGTGGCCGACAGCAGCAGGCACATCAGGCCGGCCAGCCAGCCAATGGCCCTGCTCATCCCCTGCTTCCTGCTGTCGCTGCGCCTCACACCATCACCCTGTCGCCCTGCACCGCCACGCACACCGCGTGGCGTCCCCGTGGCGATTATCGCAAGAAGGCGCGCCGGTGCACGTGACAGTTCAGGAAAGGCGGCTGGACTGCACCGGGGCCTCCCGCCACAACGAGGGCTGGGTAAGCTTTCCGTTCGATGGCATAGCCCTGCAGGCCGTCCACGCCCAGGGTCCGCAGCTGCGCGGCGATTTCCTCGGACTCCACCCACTCAGCCGTCACGCTCATGTGCAGCTCGCGGCCGATTTCGGTGATGGCGCGCACCGTGGCACGGCTGACCGGGTCGATATCCATGTCGCGCACGAACACCCCATCGATCTTGAGCATGTCCGCCGGCAGCTGGCGCAGGTACCCGAACGAGGACAACCCGGCGCCGAAATCATCCAGTGCCACCCGGCACCCGCGTGCCTTGACCCCTTCCACGAAGCTGCGCGCCTGGTCCAGGTTGCTGATCGCCGCGGTCTCGGTGATCTCGAAACACAGCTTGCGCGCCAGCCCCCGGTTGCGCTCGAGCAGGTCGCAGACGAACGCCAGGAAGCTCGGCTCGGCGATCGACTGGGCCGATACGTTCACGTTGCACAGGCCCAACCGCTGCACGTGCGCCGGGCACAGCTGCAGGTGGCGGAACAGCAGCCCCAGCACGTGCCGGTCCAGCGCCATGCCCATGCCATAGCGCTCCACCGCCGGCATGAAATCGCCCGGGCCCTGCAGCTGGCCATCGGTACTGCGCATGCGCACCAGTACCTCGTAATGCAGGAAGCCGGGATCGCCGACCTGTTCGATGCGCTGGGCATACAGCAGCATGCGGTTCTCGGCGATCGCACTGGACACGCATGCCAGCCGGTCGGCTTCCAGCAGGCGTTCCTCCAGCGCCATCCGGTTCTCGTTGAAGCAGTGCACGCGGTTGCGCCCGGCCTGCTTGGCCGCATAGCACGCGCTGTCGGCCGCACTCATCAACCAGTTCACGTCGGCCACGTCCCCGGTGATTTCGACCACCCCGATGCTGCAGCTGACCCGCGGCAATCCGTCGTCGCGCTGGAAGCCGGCCTGGCCCAGGTTGCGTGCGATCCGCTGCAGCACCTGCGTGGCTTCCTCCTGGCGGGCGTCGGACAGGAACATCGCGAACTCGTCCCCGCCCATGCGGCCGACCCAGTCGCCCTCGCGCACCGCGCCCTCCAGGTAGTCGGCGAAACCGCGCAGCAGCTGGTCACCGGCAGCGTGGCCAAGCCCATCGTTGACCAGCTTGAAGTAGTCCAGGTCCAGGTAACACAGGCTGTGGGTACCGCCATGGGTGCGCACATCCAGCAGCGCCAGCTCCAGCTGGCGCTCGATCTCGCGCCGGTTGATCAACCCGGTGAGCGGATCGTGGCTGGCGTGGTGCTCGACTTCGCGCGCCAGCGCGTGGTTCTGCGACACGTCTTCGATGATCGCGAACACCGAGACATCGCGGCCGGGGCTGCGCACCAGGGTGCCGCTCCAGCGTCCCCACAGCAGGCCACCGTCGGCATGCCGGAAGCGCAGTTCGCCCGGGCGCAGCTGGCGCGGCCAATCAATGTCGCCGGCCTCGTCCAGCACCAGCTCGCCATCGACCAGCAGCTCCGGCAGCTCCATGCCCAGCAGCGCGTCGCGGCGATAGCCGAGGATGTCGGCCATGGCCTGGTTGGCCTCGACGATGCCCCCGGCATGGTCCAGCTTGAGCATGCCCACCGTAGCCTGGTAGAACGCGGCGCGGAACCGGCTTTCGGTATCGATCAGGTCATTGCGCACGCGCCGCGACAGCAGCACCGCCACCAGGGTGATGAGCAGTACCGACAGGCCACCGACGATCAGCGTGGCCATGCGCACGATGGAGGCAGTGTTGAGCAGCGCCAGCGAGAATGCGCGGGCCTGTGCCTGCAGGCTGCGGTCCAGCGCCTGCAGTTGCACCAGCAACGCTTCGCGCATGGGCGGCTCCACGCGGCCGTCGGCATGCATCGCTTCGGCGGTGTCCATCATCGCCTGCAGCTGGGCCAGGCCGTGGTCGGTCTGCTGCCACAGGTGCACCGCATCGCGGAAGTAGCCAAGATGGCCCAGGTAGCGGAACGACAGGATCAGCCGGTTGATGTCGCCCGGCTGGTTGCCGCCCTGCAGGAAGCCACGCCGTGCCCGCGCGACATCCACATCGTCCTGTTCCAGTGCGCGACGTGCGTCGAGATCACCCAGCGGCACCTGCAGCGCCGCGCGCGCTTCGGCCAGTGCGGCCGGATCGCCTGATGTGAGATAACGCTCGAGTGCGAAGGAAGCGTGCTGCTGGCTGCGCGACCAATGGCTCTGCCCCACGATCCAAGCCGTGGATGCGCCCTGCAGTTCCTGGATCAGCGCCGACAGCGCCACCAGCCCGACCGCCATGCCGGTAAGCAATACGAACCGCAGCGTCAAACCCCGCGTTACATGCGGTACGGCGGTGCTACCCACATCCCTGCTGCCTCCCAGCATCACAGATCCCTCCGGTGCCCATGGGTGCTTGGCATAGTCCCCTGCCACTGCAGGCTAGGTCCAGCTCTGTTGAAATGGCGCGAAGTTTGCCGTCACACCCGCTCAGGTTCCTGAAACAACAACGCCAGCCCGAAGGCTGGCGTTGTTGGGATGCTGCGATGTGAAGCGATCAGCCGTTGCGCGGGCCGCGCGGCTTGAAGCCGTCACGACGCGGCGGACGGTCGTTGCCGCCCGGGCCGCCCGGGCCACCTGGACCGCGGTGACCGCCCGGACCACCCGGCTTGCCGCCGCGGCCGAACTTCGGCTTGAACGCCGGGCGTGCCGCGCCCGAGCCGGCGGTGTCTTCACCCGGCTCGACCTTGCGCATCTGGAGCTGCTGGCCCGACACCCACACCTTCTTCAGGTGGCTGAGCAGGTCGGCCGGCATTTCCGCCGGAAGATCCAGGATCGAGAAATCGTCACGGATGTCGATGCGGCCGATGAAGCGGCTTTCCAGCCCGGCTTCGTTGGCGATCGCGCCGACGATGTTGCCCGGCTTCACGCCGTGCACATGGCCCACTTCGATGCGGAAGGTTTCCATGCCGGGTTCCGGCTCGCCGCGCGGGGCGATCTCACGGCGCGGGGCACGCTCGAAACCACCGTCGTTGCCGCCGAAATCGCCTTCCGGACGCGGCGGACGCGGGCCACGGTCGTCTTCACGGCGCGGGCCACGCTCGAAGCGCGGTTCGAAACGCGCCGGGCGCTCGCCACGGTCGTTGCGATCATTGCGCTGGTGCGGCGAACGGTCTTCACGGGCACCTCGCACCGGCGGGGTCAGCAGGAACGGCGAATCGCCCTGCAGCAGCTTGGCCAGCGCGGCGGCGATGTCGATCGCCGGCACGTTCTTCTCGCCTTCCAGCTTCTGCAGCAGGTCGCGGTAGAAGTCGGTGCCGCCGGCATCGAGCGCATCGCTGATGCGGCTCATGAACTTGTTGATGCGGGTGTCGTTGACCGCGTCCACGCTCGGCAGCTGCATCTCTTCGATCGGCTGGCGGGTGGCGCGCTCGATCGCACGCAGCATGCCCTTTTCGCGCGGGGTGGCGAACAGGATCGCGTCACCGGTGCGGCCGGCACGGCCGGTACGGCCGATGCGGTGCACGTAGCTTTCGGTGTCGTACGGAATATCGTAGTTCAGCACGTGGCTGATGCGCTCCACGTCCAGGCCGCGTGCGGCCACGTCGGTGGCCACCAGGATGTCCAGCTTGCCTTCCTTCAGCATGCCGATGGTGCGTTCACGCTGCGCCTGCTGCATGTCGCCGTTGATGGCGGCAGCGGCCAGGCCACGGGCCTGCAGCTTTTCGGCCAGTTCTTCGGTGGCCGCCTTGGTGCGCGAGAAGATGATCATCGCGTCGAACGGTTCCACTTCCAGGATGCGGGTCAGCGCGTCCAGCTTGTGCATGCCGCTCACCCACCAGTAACGCTGGCGGATATTCGCCGACGTGGTGGTCTTGCTGACGATGGTGACTTCGGCCGGGTTCTTCAGGTAGGTCTGCGCGATGCGGCGGATCTGCGACGGCATGGTGGCCGAGAACAGCGCCACCTGGCGGGTTTCCGGCAGCTTCTTCAGGACCGCTTCGACGTCGTCGATGAAGCCCATGCGCAGCATTTCATCGGCTTCGTCCAGCACCAGGGTCTTCAGCTCGGACAGGTCCAGGGTGCCGCGATCGAGGTGATCGATCACGCGGCCCGGGGTGCCGACGATGACGTGCACGCCACGGCGCAGGGCCTGCAGCTGCTGGCCGTACGGCTGGCCGCCGTAGACCGGCAGCACGCGGAAGCCGGGGATGCCCGAGGAGTAGGTCTGGAACGCCTCGGCGACCTGGATGGCCAGTTCGCGGGTCGGCGCCAGCACCAGCACCTGCGGCTTGGTCTGGTTGAAGTCGAGGTTGGACAGGACCGGCAGCGCGAAGGCGGCGGTCTTGCCGGTGCCGGTCTGGGCCTGGCCCAGCACGTCGCGGCCTTCCAGCATCGCCGGGATGGTGGCAGCCTGGATCGGCGACGGCGTTTCATAGCCGACGGTGGCAACGGCCTTCATCACAGCGTCGGACAGGCCGAGGTCTGCGAACAGCAGCGGCGTGGGGGATTCTTGGGACATGGGGAACTCCGAAGCCACTACCGTTTTACGTGGCAGTGGCATAAAAAAGGGGATGGTCCGCGCTTTGGGCGCCCTTTCTTATCGCGTGCCCTGGCGCTGCTCGGTCGGAGGAGAATTCACTCGCTCAGGGCGCGATGATACCGCATGGATCCTGAACCACGTGTACAGATTTCAGCATGGAGGCTGTAAACGCCGCGTGCTGGCGCACAATACGCGCCCGCTTTCGGCCCGGCCCCGCGTCCGCGCCCCTTCACAGGATACCCCACCCCATGCAGACCCTCGAATTTGAACTGGACACCGACTACGTTGAGCTCAAGCAGCTGCTGAAGCTGGCCGACCTGGTCACCAGCGGCGGCGAAGCCAAGACCGTGATCAGCGATGGACAGGTGCTGGTCAATGGCGAGGTGGAGCTGCGCAAGGCCTGCAAGATCCGTGGCGGGCAGCAGGTCCAGTTCGGCGACACCGTGATCAACGTCATCGCCGATACCGACGCCCCGTAACCGGTGGGTCACGACCGTTGGTCGTGACACCTCAGCGCTGTGTAAGGTGCGCGGCGATCAGCTGCCGGAACGGCGCCACCCCGTGGGCCAGCCGCAACCCCGCCCGGCGCAGCACCCGCGCCGGCAGGCGGTCATCGGTGTAGAGCGTGGCGATCGCATTGGTCGCCTCGTACAGCGGCCGCGAGGCCAGCCGGTGCCCGCGCTCGTAGGCGGCCAGCCCGCCCGGCGCGGCGATGTCGGTGCCCCGCCCGGCCGCCCGGCGCAGCACCGCGGCCAGCCGGTCCTGGCTCTGCAGGCCCAGGTTGAAACCGTGCGCGGTGACCGGGTGCATGCCCACCGCCGCGTCGCCGATCAGCGCGCAGCGCGCGCCCACGAACGCATTGGCGTAGACCCCCACCAGCGGGTACGCGATGGGGCGCGCCACCGGCGTCATCGCCCCCAGGCGGTGTTCGAAACAGTCACTGATGCTGCGCCCGAAGGTCGCCGTGTCCTGTGCCAGCAGCGCCTCGATGTCGCGCGGCGGCAGCGTGATCACCGCCGAGGCCTGGTCGCCGTTGAGCGGCAGCAGCGCCATGGTGCGGCCATAGCCGAACCATTCCCATGCGGTGTGCTGGTGCGGCACCTCGATCTGCATCCGGCACACCAGCATCGATTTGCCGAAATCGCGCATGCGTGCGCCGATGCCCAGCATGCGCCGGGTGGACGAGAACCGGCTGTCGGCCGCCACCACCAGCTGCGCCTGCAGCCGGCGGCCATCGGCAAGGGTCACCTCGCTGTGCCGCGCGCCGGGCACGATGCCGCGCACGCTGCACTGGTCGAGGATCTCCAGGTCGGCCTGGCCCTGCACGCTGTCCCATGCCGCGCGGCGGATCAGGTGATTGGGCACCAGCCAGCCCAGGTCGCCGCCCTGCGCGTCGCGCGCGGCGAAGGTCAGCGCGAACGGTGAGCCCCCATCCATGACCTTGGCATCGCGCAGCGGCGCAATGTCAGCGGGGTCCAGCCGCTGCCACAGGCCCAGCTGCTCCAGGATGTGCCGCGAGGCATGGGTGAGCGCGATCTCGCGCCCGTCGAAGGCGGCCTCGGCCAGCGCCGCGCGCGGCTGCTGCTCCACCACCGCCACCCGCAGGCCACTGCCGGCCAGCGCGCGGGCGAAACACAACCCCGCCGGCCCGGCGCCCACCACCAGCACATCCACTGCCATTGCGCGATCGTCTGGCATGCTCCCTTCCCGTTGCGTGTCCACGACCGAGCTTACCGCTCCCGGCCAGGCGCGCCCTTGATCTGGATCAGCCGCGTCGGCGACGGTTCACGCCAGCCCGTGCAGCAGGCGCCACAGCAGCAGCACGATGCCCAGCAGCGACACCACCCAGACCAGGCTGCGCACGTAGGGAATGCCGGCGGCATACAGCGGCACATAGACCAGCCGCGCCCAGAAATACAGCTGCACGGCCAGCGCGGTGGTGCTGTCCTGGCGCTGGGTGAGCACCACCGCCAGCACGGCGGCGGCAAAGAACGGGAAGGTTTCCAGGAAGTTGGCCTGCGCCCGCTGCAGGCGCGCAGCCAGCGGCCCCGGCGGCGGCGGTACGCCATCGCGGGCCGACGCATTCCAGGCCAGGCCGCGTTCGCGGGTGACCGCGCCGGCGGCGATCATCACCCGCACCAGCCCCAGCACGATGGCCCAACCCAGCATCTGGATCTCGATACCCATGCGATGTTCCTCCTGTGGTCAGGGAGCGGCGGCGCGGACGCTGTAGCCGGCCAGGCGCCAGATCCTGTCTTCGTCGAAGCGGAACGACACCAGCTCGCGCACCGGCTGCGCGCTGTTGGCGAACTTGGTGGGGAAGCTGACGTTGATGTACAGGCCTTCGGGCACGGTGGCGCCCGCCTTGTACTTGACCCGCGTCACCACCGGCTGGCCGCGCGAGACCAACGCGCCCAGCCGTTTGCGGTCGCCATCGAGCTGGGCCACGAACGCCTGCTCGGTAACGGACTTGCGGGCCACTTCGGACGCACCCTTCCAGGCCTCGCCGGCGCGCCCGCCGTCGACCAGGGTCGCCACCTTCAAACCGGCAGCGGCCATTTCCTGGTCCTGCTTCTGCACCTGGGCCTGCTGCTGCGGGGTCAATGCCGGGCGTGCCGGTGCGGCCGGGGCGGCAGGTGCCGGGCGCGCGGGCGCCGGTGCCGGGGTGGCCGGCGGCGGCGTCTGGGCCAGGGCAACAGCGGGAAGCAGGAGCGACAGCAGCAGCGGAACGCGCATCGGGGCACCGTAGGCAGCAGTGGATTTCACAGCAGTCTACGGGAACCCCGTGAGCAGGCCGTCAGTTGCGTTCGGCCGCCTCCGCGGGCGGCTGGTCGGCATCGCTGGCGGTGCGTTCGGCCACCGCATCACGCGGTTTTTCGCGGGTGGGCAACAGCGTGGACACATCGATTTCCGACAACGGGCTTTCGTCCGGGCAGGCCACGTCCGGGAAGCCGAAGCGCTGCTTGAGCGTCTGCCCGCAACGGGTAATCACGTCCAGCTCGCTGCCTTCGCGCTTGCACTCCTGGTCGAAGGCGACCAGGAACGCATCCTTGCGGCGCACGAAATCGTCGCCGCACTTGCGCATCTGCTTGATCCGCTCCAGGTCGTCCTGCACCGCATTGGTGCCGTCCAGGCCGAACTGGCGCAGCTCGTCGCTGCTGAGCAGGCGCAGGCTGCGGTTGGGTACCGTCATCATCAGGTCGGCCACGCCGACGGCCACGCCGTTGCGCTGCAGGTAATCCTTGACGTTGTCGTAGACCTCGTGGAGTTCCAGGTTGAGCTCGGCGCGCGAGGTTGCCTTGGAACTGATCCGCATCATCCGGTGGATGCCGACCTTGCCCGACACCAGCCGGTTGTCGCCGGCCGCCAGCACGAACACGCAGGCGCTGTGGCAGACCGAGCCTTCGCGCACCCAGATGGTCCAGTTGGATTCGCCGATGCGGTCGCCGGCCACGATCGCCGCCTCCACCTGGCCGCCGCTGGAATCCAGGTCCAGGATGCGGCGCGAGACGCGCTGGGCATCGGCCACCAGTGCGATCCGGGTCATCAGTTCGGCGAACCCGGGATTGATCTTGCCCGCGTAGCGCACGCGCAACAGGCCACGTTCGACGCAGGGGGCGATGGCCGCTTCCAGGCTGGCACGGTCCAGCGCCTCCAGCGCGGCACCATCGCCGCCTTCGTTGGCGTACTCGGTGTCGCAGCTGAGCCAGGCCTTGCCGTTGTCCAGCGCTACCGTCGGCCAGCCCTGTTCGCCCTTGCGCGGCGGCGGTGGTGGCGCGGGCGGTGCATCGGCGGCGTTGAACGACACCATGTGGTCACCGTCGGCGGTCTGCGCCCGCACCGCCTTGTCGGCGGCGGTGACGTTGCCGGGGTTCTCCAGCTGGCTGCAGGCGGCCAGCCCCAGGCACAACAGCAACAACCCGCACGACTTGAGCAGCATGGACACCCGGCTTCCAGACAAAGGGCGTGCCGAAAACGGCACATGAAGGCACAGTCTAGTGCGCCCGGCCGACATCGCGGCAACCTGCCCTGAACCGCACCGGGCGTGCCCGGCATTGCTGTCCGAAAACGGCGAGCCGGGCCCCGGCCAGGCGCATAGACTGGGCCCCATGGACACCGCCCTGCCCCTGGATTACGCCGCCTGCGAAAGCGCCCGCCTGGCCCGCGATGCGCGCTTCGACGGCGTGTTCTTCACTGCCGTGCGCAGCACCGGCATCTACTGCCGGCCGGTCTGCCCGGCGCCGGCGCCGAAGCCGGTCAATGTCGATTACTACCCCACGGCGGCCGCTGCCGCGGCGGCGGGCTTCCGCCCCTGCCTGCGCTGCCGGCCGGAGCTGGCCCCGGAAGCGCAGGACGCACTCAGCAACGAAACCCTGCAGCGCGCCCTGGCGCTGATCCACGATGGCTTCCTGCAGGATGCGGCGGTGGGCGACCTGGCTGCCCGGCTCGGCCTGAGCGCGCGCCAGCTGCAGCGGCTGTTCGTGGCGCGGCTGGGCGCGGCCCCGGCGCAGATCCACGCCACCCGCCGGCTGCTGCTGGCCAAGCAGCTGCTGACCGAAACCGCGCTGCCGGTCACCGACGTGGCCATGGCCGCCGGCTACAACAGCCTGCGCCGCTTCAACGCCGCGTTCGCGGAAGGCTGCGGCATGCCGCCCACCGCGATCCGGCGCCAGCGCGGCGTGCTGGCCGACGGCGCGCTGACCCTGCGCCTGGGCTACCGGCCGCCGCTGGATTTCGCCGCGATGCTGGGCTTCCTGCGTCGCCGCTGCATCCCGGGCATCGAGCAGATCGACGACAGCAGCTACCAGCGCGTGATCGGCCCGGCCGAGCGCCCCTCGGTGATCCGGGTCACCGCCGATCCGCGCCGGTCCGAGCTGCTGCTGCAGCTGGGTCAGGTCGATCCGCGCGCGATCCCTGGCATCGTGCGCCGGGTGCGGCGCATCTTCGACCTGGATGCGGACCTGCGCATCGTGCACGCCACGCTTGGGCAGGACCCGCTGCTTGCGCGCGGCATCGCGCAACGCCCCGGGCTGCGCGTACCCGGCGGCTGGGAGGGCTTCGAAGTGGCGGTGCGCGCGGTACTGGGCCAGCAGGTCAGCGTGGCGGCGGCCATCACCCTGGCGCGGCGCGTGGTCGACCGCTTCGGCACCCCGCTGGAAGGCATGCCCGAGGGACTGGACCGCCAGTTCCCCACGCCGGAACAGCTGGCCGACGCGCCGCTGGAAGGCATCGGCCTGCCGCGTACCCGCGCGGCCACCGTGCGCGCGGTAGCGGCCGCCGTGGCCGACGGCAGGCTGGATTTCCATGCCGGCCAGCGCCTGGACACCTTCATCGAACGCTGCGTGGCCCTGCCTGGGATCGGGCCGTGGACCGCGCACTACATCGCGCTGCGCGCGTTGGCGCTGCCCGATGCCTTCCCCGCCGGCGACCTGGTACTGCAGCAGGTGCTGGGCGGTGATACCCGCTTGACCGAGCGCGCCACCGAGGCCCGCTCGCAGGCCTGGCGGCCCTGGCGTGCCTACGCCGTGCTGCACCTGTGGCATCTGGCCACGTCCGCTTCGGAGTAACCGCATGAACCTGCTCTACGACACCTTCGACAGCCCCATCGGCGCGCTGACCGTGGCCGGCGACAGCCAGGGCATCCACCACATCCTGTTCGAGAACAACCGCTACGACGCCAAGGGTCGCGCGCACTGGCAGCGCGATGCGCATGCGCTGCGCGATGCGCGCACCCAGCTGCTGCAGTACCTGCGCGGCGAACGCACCGCGTTCGAACTGCCCCTTGCTCCGCACGGTACCGAGTTCCAGCTGCGCGTATGGAAAGCGCTGGCCGACATCCCCTTCGGCGATACCTGGAGTTACGTGCAGCTGGCACGCCACATCGGCCAGCCCACCGCCAGCCGCGCGGTCGGCGCAACCAACGGGCGCAACCCGCTGCCGATCGTGCTGCCCTGCCACCGCGTGATCGGCAGCAGCGGCGCACTGACCGGCTTCGGTGGTGGCATCGAAACCAAGGCCGCGCTGCTCGACCTCGAATCGCGCACGCAGCCGCTGTTCGCCTGACCCTGCCATTGGTTGTCTTCGCCGCGTCACTGCGGCGAACTATGATGGACGGATGATTTCCGTCCGCCTGTCGCTGGCGCTTGCCGCCGCCCTCGCGCTGAGCAGCTGTGCCAGCGTCCCGTCCACCCCGCCGACCGCAGCCGCAGCGGACGCCACCACCGTGGCGGCCAGCGCACCGAAACTGCTGCTGGTGTCGATCGACGGCCTGCGCGCGGACATGCTGGACCGGGGCATCACCCCGAACCTGCAGCGCATCGCGAACGACGGCGTGCGCGCGCAATGGATGACGCCGTCGTACCCGTCGCTGACCTTCCCCAACCACTACACGATCGTGACCGGGCTGCGCCCGAACCACCACGGCATCATCCACAACAGCATGCAGGAAGAAACGCTGGGCCGGTTCCAGCTCAACCTGCGCGATGCGGTGACCGATTCGCGCTGGTGGGGCGGCGAACCGATCTGGGTCGGCGCGGAAAAGGCCGGCATCCGCTCGGCCACCTGGTCGTGGCCGGGCAGCGAAGCGGCGATCCAGGGCGTGCGCCCCAGCCAGTGGCGCGTGTACGACGCCAACGTGCCACTCGCCGACCGCGTCGACCAGGTCCTGGGCTGGCTCGGCCAGACCGATGCCGATGCACCGCGCCTGGTCACCCTGTACATGGAGCAGGTCGACAAGGCCGGGCACCACAACGGCCCGGACTCGCCCGAATACGCCGCAGCCATCGTCGCCGTGGACACCGCCATCGGCCGCCTGCTTGACGGCCTGAAGGCACGCGGGCTGGACGCCACCACCAACCTCATCGTGCTGTCCGACCACGGCATGGCCAGCGTGCCGGACGGCCAGACCATCGCGGTGGAAGACATGGTCGATCCGTCCATCGCCAAGGACGTATCGCTGGGCCAGTCGATCGGCTTCGCGCCGCTGCCGGGCAAGCAGCAGCAGGCCGAGAAGATCCTGCTGGGCGCACATGCGACCTACGACTGCTGGACCCGCCAGACCCTGCCCGAGCGCTGGGAATACGGCAGCAACCCGCGCATCCCGCCGATCGTGTGCCAGATGCACGAAGGCTGGAACGCACTCAGCCGCGAGCGCCTGGCCAAGCGCGAACCGGGCGACCGCGGCTCGCACGGCTACGATAACGCCCTGCCCTCGATGCGCGCGATCTTCATCGCCCGCGGCCCGTCGTTCAAGCAGGGTGCCAACCTGCGCGGCTTCGACAACGTCGACGTCTACCCGTTGATGACGCGCCTGCTGGGCATTCCGGCCGCCCCGAACGATGGCAATCCCGAGACGCTGGTTCCTGCGTTGAAGTGATTTCGATTGCTGATCTGTTATCGCGAACGGCAGCGTTTCAGTTCATCCGTGTTGGGGAGGCCGACAGAGGGTCGCGTGCGGAAACGAAGAGCAGCCACGCAGGGCGTGGCTCTACGCGGCGGGTACGCCGAATGAACGTGGCGCCAGGTACCCCGAATGAACCTCGGAGCGGTAGCGTCGGTTCCCAAACGACGGCACGGAACGCCACCGCGTCCGGTGACGCATGAAAATGATCGACGCCGGCCTTTGATCTTCCATGGCCACCGACACACTGTCGGGGGCCGGCGGGGGCGGGGGTACGGGGGCTTTGCGAAACATGGATGTTTCGCAAGAGCCCCCAAGG
>NZ_JASCOP010000097.1:0-16326 GCF_029959395.1 Stenotrophomonas sp. PS02300 | reverse complement strand
TCAAACACAACATCCGGCGGGGCCCGGGGGGGGGGGGGCCAAACCCCCCCCGCCCCCCCCCGGGCGCCGCCGGGCCTTCGCCCGGCTGCGGTTCGTTGCCGTGGTCGTGCCCGGCCGAACTCATTGACGGGTCTCCGCCTTGGCGGGGGCGGCCTTGCTGGCCACCGCGGTGGCCGGCTTGTCGCCGATCACCTGCACGGAGGTGCCATCGCGCAGGGCGACCTTGCCGGCCGTCACCACCTTGTCGCCCACCGCCAGGCCATCGCGGATTTCCACCCACGGGCCTTCGGCGTAGCCCAGCTTGACCGGCACGCGGGCGACCTTGCCGTCGCGCACGCGGAACACGGCCGGGTCGCCGTCGTCGAGCAGCGCCAGGCGCGGCACCACCAGTGCGTCGGCGCGCTGGTCGTAGTCGATGCGGATGCGCCCGAACATGCCCGGCTGCAGGCCGGCGGCATCTTCGCCGAAGCCGCTGACCACGCGGAAGGTGCCGCTGCCGGCATCGACCACCGGGGAAATACGGTCCACCGTGCCGGGGAAGGATTTACCCGGCAGCGCATCGGCCACCAGGGTCACCGGCTGGCCGGGACGCAGCGTGGCCAGTTCGCGCTCGGGTACGTTGAGCGTGGCTTCCAGCCGCGAGTTGTCGACGATGCGGAAGATCGGCGTGTTGATCTGCACGAAGTTGCCGGTCTTGATCGAGCGCGATGCGATCACGCCGGAGATCGGTGCCACCACGGTGGTGTAGGACAGTTCGAGGGTCGCCAGGCGGTACTGCGCGCGGGCGTTTTCCAGGTCGAAGCGCAACTGGTCGACGTCGGCGGCGCTGACCATCTGCTGGCCCACCAGCTTCTGCGCGCGCTGGAAGCTGTTTTCCAGCTTGCGCATCTGCGCTTCGCTCTGGGCCACGGCCAGCCGTGCGCGATCCGGGTCCAGCCGCACCAGCGGCTGCCCGGCGCGGACCTGCTGGCCTTCCTCGACCATCACCGCCAGGGCCACGCCTGACGTCTTTGCCACCACCTGCGATTCGGCGCGCGCTTCCAGCGCGGCGGTGCCGGTGTAGCTGGCGGCGACCGCACGGCGGCTGGCTGCCACGGCCTCCACCGGTACGGCGTCGGGGGCTTTTTCGGCCTTGGGATCCTTTTCGGCCGCCGCGGCATCGCCGGCGGGGCCACCCGCGCCGCAGCCGCCCAGCAGCAGGGTCGTAGTGATCAGCAGCGCCGCGGCGCAGGTTCCGGTGCGGCCGGGCAGAAGAGAGATTCGCAACATCGTCGTGTCCCTGAAGGATGCGTGGGCAGGTGTGGTAGCAAAGTAATGCACCACGTCACGACTACACCATATCCCAAAGGTCATGGTGACCTGCGGCCGCCCGTCGGCCGGGCCCGGTTTCAGCTAGATGAAAACGCAGGCTATACTCGGGTCAGTTCCGTACCCCACGCCGGAACGACCAGAACCCGTATACCGGAAACGACATCATGCGCCCGCAGCCGCTCGCCGCTTGTCTTGCTCTGGCCGTCCTCCTGCCCTTCGGGGTTGCCGCCCAGGCCGCACCTGCTCCTGCCGTACCCGCGTCACCCGCCGCTGCCCCGGCAGCCGCGCCCGCCGCCCCGCCTGCCCTGACCGGCAGCTTCGACAATGGCCGCGTACTGGCCTACACCTGCCAGGGGTGCCACGGCATCACCGGGTACAAGAACGCGTATCCCAGCTACCGGGTGCCCAAGATCGGTGGGCAGACCCAGCAGTACCTCAGCCAGGCGCTGAGCGAGTACCGCCACGGCAAGCGCCGGCATCCGACGATGCAGGCGCAGTCCATGAGTTTCTCTGAACAGGAGATCGCCGATCTCGCTGTTTACCTGTCCACCGTCAAATAAGCGCGCTCATGACGAAAGCCACGCCCTTCAAGCGTCACGCCATCGCCCTGTCCGTTGCCCTGCTGCTGGCTGCCTGTTCGCAGTCGCAGGTGGAAAACAGCGCAGATTCCGCCGCCGACCCGGGCCACGCCAGTGGCGAGCACGGGTCAGGCTCCTCCGCCGGCCTGCCCGCCGGCCGCATCGCCGCCGGTGAAGCGCGGGCCAAGGTCAAAGGCAAAGCGACCGGGCAGAGCTGCATCGACTGCCACGGTGCCGACGGCAACCAGCCGATCGACCCGACCTACCCGAAACTGGGTGGGCAGTACGGCGATTACCTGGCCCACGCCCTGCAGGCCTACCGCGCCGGGGACCGCCAGCATCCGCTGATGACCGCCCAGGCGACTGACCTGAGTGATCAGGATATTGCCGACCTGGCCGCGTACTTCGGTTCGCGGCCGAGCCAGTTGCGGGATCTGCACGGGGTCAAATGAGGATGATCGGGGCCGGCACCGCGCGGCGGTGCGGCCCCGCATGCATCAGGCGTCGAGCTCTTCCCACCGCGCGTAGGCGGCATCCAGTTCGGCCTGCACCGCACCCAGCTTCTGGGTGTGCGCGGCCATGTCGGCGGCGCTGCGCTGGTAGAACGCAGGGTCGTTCATCGCGGCGGTCAGGCCCTCGACGTCCTTCTCCAGCGTTTCGATCTTCAGCGGCAGCTGTTCCAGCTCGCGCGCGTCCTTGTAGCTGAGCTTGCGCTTGGGCGCTGCCGGTTCGGCGCTGGCCACCGGTGCCGGTGCCGTGGCGGCGCGCGGCGTGGCAACCGCTGCCGGCGCGGCGGGGGCAGCCGCTTCCACGCGCGCCACATGGCGCTGCCAGTCGGTGTAGCCACCGACGTACTCGCCGACCACGCCATCGCCTTCCATCACCATCGTGGAGGTCACCACGTTGTCGAGGAAGTCACGGTCATGGCTGACCAGCAGCAGCGTGCCGGTGTAATCGCCGAGCAGCTCTTCGAGCAGCTCCAGCGTTTCCACGTCGAGATCGTTGGTCGGTTCGTCCATCACCAGCAGGTTGGACGGCTGCGCGAACAGCTTGGCCAGCAGCAGGCGGTTGCGCTCGCCACCGGACAGGCGGGTGATCGGCGCGCGCGCACGTTCCGGCGTGAACAGGAAATCCTGCAGGTATGCATGCACGTGCTTGCGCTTGCCGTTGACCTCGAGGAAATCGCGGCCTTCGGCCACGTTCTCGATCGCGGTCCAGTCTTCGCGCAGCACCGAACGGTACTGGTCGAAGTAGGCGATCTGCAGGTTGGTGCCGGCGCGCACTTCGCCGCTGTCCGGTGCCAGGTCGCCCAGCAGCAGCTTGAGCAGAGTGGTCTTGCCGCTGCCGTTGGGGCCGATCAGGCCGATCCGGTCGCCGCGCAGGATGGTGCTGCTGAAGTCCTTGACCATCACCCGATCGCCGAAGGCGAACGAGATGTCCTTGACGTCGATGACCTTCTTGCCGGAATTCTCCGCCTGCGAGGCTTCCATGCGCACGTTGCCACCGAGTTCACGGCGCTGCGAACGTTCGCTGCGCATCGCCTTCAGGCGGCGCACGCGGCCTTCGTCGCGGGTGCGGCGGGCCTTGATGCCCTGGCGGATCCAAACTTCTTCCTGCGCCAGCATCTTGTCGAAGCGCGCGTTTTCCTGCGCCTGCGCATTCAAGCGCTCTTCGCGGCGGCGTTCGTAGTTGGCCCAGTCGCCCGGCCAGCTGGTGACCTGGCCGCGGTCGATCTCGACGATGCGGGTGGCCAGCGCACGCAGGAAGCGGCGGTCATGGGTGACGAACACCACGCTGCCGTTCCAGTTCTTGAGGAACATTTCCAGCCAGTCGATGGCTTCGATGTCGAGGTGGTTGGTCGGTTCGTCGAGCAGCAGCAGGTCCGGCGCGGACACCAGCGCGCGGCCGAGCAGCACGCGGCGCTTCATGCCGCCGGACAGGCGCGCGAATTCGGCATCGCCGTCGAGGTCGAGCTTGGTCAGCGTTTCGCTCACGCGCTGGTCCAGGCCCCAGCCGTTGGCGGCATCGATCTTGGCCTGCACCGCCGACAGCGCATCGCCATCGAACTCGTCGGCCACGCTCAGGTGGTGGAATTCGGCCAGCCACTGGCCCAGCTCGCCCAGGCCATCGGCGACCACGTCGAACACGCTGCCGGCCGCGCCGTGCGGCACTTCCTGCTCCAGCCGGGTGATGCGCACCCCCTGCTGTACGCGCACTTCTCCGTCGTCGGGCTTGTGGTCGCCGGACAGCAGCTTGAGCAGGGTGGATTTGCCGGCGCCGTTGCGGCCGATCAGGGCGATGCGTTCGCCCGGCTCGATCGACAGTTCGGCTTTTTCCAGCAACAGCGGGCCGCCGACGCTGAAGTCGACGTTTTGCAGAGTAATCAGAGGCATCCCGCCATTGTACGGGCTGGCGGCCTGCGGCGTCGCTCAGCCGGACGCGAAAGCGGATGCCGGCAGCCCCAGCAGTGCGGCCAGTTCCGCCGGCACCCGCTTGCCCGGGTGGTGGACCACCCAGAGCTGGCGCGACAGGGGCGGCAGCGGGGTCTGCAGGATCCGCAGGCTGCCCAGCGCGACCAGGTCGGCCACCGCATGCCGTGACAGGCAGGCCAGGCCGAGCCCCGCAGCAGCCGCCTGTTTGATTGCCTCGGTGCTGCCCAGCTGCATGGCGCGCCCGAAGTGGTGCAGGTGCGGCAGTAGGGCCTGTTCAACGGCCTCGCGGGTGCCCGAACCGGGTTCGCGCAGCAGCCAGCGCGCCGCAGCCAGTGACGCGACATCCACCGAATCGGGCAACGGCGAGGCCGCAGCCGCCACGATCACCAGGGCATCGCGCTGCCAGGGCAACACGTCCAGGCCACTTTCGTGGCACGGGCCTTCGATCAGGCCCAGGTCGACCTCCAGCCGCTGCACGGCCGCCACCACGTCGGCGCTGTTGCCGATCCGCATGTCCACCTGCGCCTGCGGATTGGCCGCCAAGAGGGAGGCCACCCGGGGGGGCAGCAGGTAATTGCCGATGGTGGTGCTGGCGCCTATCCGCAACTGCAGGGGCAGTGTGCCGGCCGCGTGCGCCTGCCCTGCCCCGGCCTGCCGTTCCAGCTCCATCGCCGCCACCAGCAGCGCACGCGCCGGGTCAAGCAGTGCACGCCCGGTGGCGTTGAGTACCAGCCGGCGCCCGATCCGGTCGAACAGCGGTGCGGGCAACTGCCCTTCCAGTTCGTTGAGGGCGGCGCTGGTGGCCGACTGCGACAGTTGGAGCTGAGCGCCCGCCGCAGCGGTGGAACCGGCATCGGCCACGCTCACGAACACCTGCCATTGGCGGAGCGTCAGGCGCATCGGGCGTTAACCACCTTTATAGGTTGATCCAACGATGAGAATGCGTTTTACCAGTTGATGGGTCAAGCGCACGCTGTTGTCCTGTTTCGACGAGAACGCGCCGTGCCCCCTTTCCTTGCAAGCCTGCCTACCCCGGGTGCCCTCCAACGCTGGCGCGGCCGGGCCCCCGGCCTGCTGCTGACCGCCGGTCTTGCGGCGGCGGCCATCGCTCTGTCCTCCGTGCCGTGGCTGCAGGCGCACGGCATCAGCGCGCTGACCCTGGCGATCGTGCTGGGCATCGCCGTGGGCAACACCGTTTACCCGCACCTGGCGGCCTCGTCGGCAGATGGCGTGGGCGTCGCCAAGCATTGGCTGCTGCGGGCCGGCATCGTCCTGTACGGCATGCGCCTGACCTTCCAGGACATCGGCCAGGTCGGCGCCGGCGGCATCCTGATCGACGCACTGGTGCTGGCCAGCACCTTCGGGCTGGCGTGGTGGGCGGGCACCTGCTGGTTCGGGATCGACCGCGATACCGCGATGTTGATCGGCGCCGGCAGCGCGATCTGCGGGGCAGCCGCGGTGATGGCCGCCGAGCCGGTGGTGCGGGGTCGCGCCGAGCAGGCCACCGTGGCGGTGTCCACCGTGGTGGTGTTCGGCACGTTGGCGATGTTCCTGTATCCGGCGCTGTACCAGCTCAACCTGGAGCACGCCTGGCTGCCATTGGGGGAACAGGCCTACGGGGTGTTCACCGGCTCGACCGTGCATGAAGTAGCCCAGGTGGTGGCGGCCGGGCGCGCGGTCAGCGAAGGCGCCGCCGATACCGCCGTGATCGCCAAGATGGTGCGGGTGATGATGCTGGCCCCGTTCCTGGTGGCGCTGTCGCTGCTGCTGGCCCGTGGCCGTGCGGCGCAGCCCGGCGCGGCACGGGCGAAGATCGTGGTGCCGTGGTTCGCGTTCGGGTTCGTGGCGGTGGCGGGCATCAACTCGCTGCACCTGCTGCCGCCTGCGGTGGTCGGGGCGGCCATCGATGTGGATACCGTGCTGCTGGCCATGGCCATGGCCGCGCTGGGCCTGACCACCCACGTCTCCGCCCTGCGCCGGGCCGGGCCCAGGCCGCTGCTGCTCGCCCTGCTGTTGTTCGGGTGGCTGCTCGGCGGTGGGTTGGCGATCAATCTGGCGGTTCACTGGGTGATCGGCTGAGCGGGTAGAATGTGGCATGAACGAATTCTCCGAACTGCCCCTGTCGGCCTCGCTGGCGGCGGGCATCGACGCGCTGGGCTATACCCAGATGACTCCCGTGCAGGCGCAGGCGCTGCCGGCCATCCTCGCCCGTCGCGACCTGATCGCCCAGGCGCCCACCGGCAGCGGCAAGACCGCCGCGTTCGGGCTGGGACTGCTGCAGGCCCTGGACCCGGCGGTGATCCGCGCGCAGGCGCTGGTGCTGTGCCCCACCCGCGAACTGGCCGACCAGGTCGGCAAGCAGATCCGCAAGCTGGCCACCGGCATTCCCAACCTCAAGCTGGTAGTGCTGACCGGCGGCATGCCGCTGGCGCCCCAGCTGGCGTCGCTGGAAGCGCATGACCCGCACGTGGTGGTGGGCACGCCCGGCCGCATCCAGGAACTGGGCCGCAAGCGCGCCCTGAAGCTGGGCGGGGTGACCACGCTGGTGCTGGACGAAGCCGACCGCATGCTCGACATGGGCTTTGAAGAACCGATCCGCGAAATCGCCGGGCGTACCAGCAAGGACCGCCAGACGCTGCTGTTCTCGGCCACCTACCCCGACGAGATCCGCGAGATCGCGCGCGTGCTGCTGCGCGATCCGGTGGAAGTGACCGTGGAAGGCGCCGACCACGCCCCGGCGATCCGCCACCTGTTCTGCGAAGTGGACCTGGCCAGCAAGCAGAAGGCGCTGGCCGGCCTGCTGCTGAAGTACACGCCGGAATCGACCGTGGTGTTCTGCAATACCCGCCGCGACGTGGATGACGTGGCCGTGTCGCTGCAGCAGTTCGGCTTTTCCGCACTGCCGCTGCATGGCGAGATGGAACAGCGCGACCGTGATGAAGTGCTGGTGCGCTTCGCCAACCGCAGCTGCAACGTGCTGGTGGCCAGCGACGTGGCCGCGCGCGGGCTGGACGTGCAGGACCTGGCGGCGGTGATCAATTACGAGCTGCCCACCGACATCGAAACCTACGAACACCGCGTGGGTCGCACCGGCCGCGCCGGCGCGACGGGGCTGGCGATCAGCCTGGTGACCCACCGCGAGCGCAACCGCGCCGACGCGCTGGAAGCGGCCCAAGGCAAGCCGCTGGACTGGCAGAAGACCCCGCTGGCCACCGCGCGCCCGGCGGTCCTGCCGCAGGCCGCAATGGAGACGCTGCGCATCGACGGCGGCAAGACCGACAAGCTGCGTCCGGGCGACATCCTCGGTGCATTGACCGGCGATGCCGGACTGTCGGCCAAGGTGATCGGCAAGATCGACATCTACGCCACGCGTTCCTACGTGGCGATCGCCCGCGAACACGTGGGCAAGGCGATCGCCCGGCTGGAAGCCGGCAAGATCAAGGGCCGGCGTTTCCGCGTACGGAAGATGTAACCGTCAGTACACCAGGTTCGCGACCAGCGGCACATCGCTGGTCCAGCGTTCGCGGCCGCCCAGGCCGGCCAGTTCGACCAGCACGGCGGCGCCGAGCACCTCGACCTGCAGCTGCCTGGCCAGCGACAGCGCTGCCAGCAGCGTGCCGCCGGTGGCGAGCACGTCGTCCACCACCAGCACGCGCGCGCCGGCCGGCAGTGCATCGGCATGCACTTCGATGCTGTCGGTGCGGTATTCCAGCGTGTAGTCCTGCTTCAGCGTGCGGCCGGGCAGCTTGCCCGGCTTGCGCACGGGCACGAAGCCCACGCCCAGCACGCGGGCCATCGCCGCGCCAAGGATGAAGCCGCGCGACTCGATGCCCATCACCGCATCCAGCCGTGCCTCGCGCCACGGCGCGACCATCGCATCGATGGCGGCGGCGAAATCATCGCCGTTGGCCAGCAGCGGCATGATGTCCTTGAACAGGATGCCCGGCTTGGGGAAATCAGCGACGTCGCGCAGGCGGCCGGCCCAGGCGGGCGTGGCGGGAAGATCGGTCATGGCGGGAGACAACGAATGGGTGGCATAGGGTAACCCGGCCTCATGAACTGCAGGACAGCATCGAGCAGCCGGCCTTGTCGCGCGCCCACTCCGGCCGCTTGCCCGCGTAGTGTTCATGCCCGGGCTGGACCTCATACGGGCGACGCAGGACCTCCTGCAGCGTGTGCACGCCACTGAGGTCGCCCTGCTCCGCCAGCTCGATGGCGTCCTGCGCCAGCCAGTTGCGCAGCACGTACAGAGGATTGGCCGCGGCCATGCGCTGCCGGCGCTGCACCGGTTCGAGCGTATCGGCCTGCAGCCTGGCCGCGTACCGTTGCAGCCACTGCTCGAGCGCGGGCAGCACGGCGTCACGCCGTGCCTCGCTGTAGAACGCCGCGTCCAGTACGGCGAGCCGGGGCGCCTGCGGATCGAGTTCCATCAGGCCACGGAACGCGAGCGTCATGTCCATCTCGCCGTCGTGCAGGAGCATCAGCCAGTCGGCCATCAACGCCAGGTCCGCATCCCGGCACTGGTCGAGGCCCAGCTTGGCGGCGATGTCGTCACGCTCGCAGCGCGCATGCACGGACTGGAAACGCGCCAGGCCATCGTGCAGCGGGGTGACGTCCTCGAACAGCGGCGACAGCGCCTGCGCCAGCCGGGTCAGGTTCCAGTACGCCACCTGCGGCTGGGTGCCGAAGCGGTAACGCCGGCCCTGCGCATCGGTGGTGTTGGGGGTCCAGTCGGGATCGTAGTCGTCCACCCAGCCATACGGGCCGTAATCGATGGTGAGGCCGAGGATGGAGAGGTTGTCGGTGTTCATCACCCCATGCACGAAGCCGACCCGCATCCAGTGCGCCATCAGTACCGCCGTGCGCTCGCAGACCTGCGCGAACCAGGCGGCGTACCGTTGTTCGCCGGCATCGGCCAGTTCGGGAAAATCGCGCGCGATGCACAGGTCGACCAACTGCCGCAGCAACGTCACGTCACCGCGCGACGCCGGCAGTTCGAAGCTGCCAAAGCGCAGAAACGAGGGCGCCACCCGGCACACCACCGCGCCCGGTTCCGCTTCGGGATGGCCGTCGTAGAACATGTCGCGCACCACGCTGTCACCCGTGGCCACCAGGCTGAGCGCGCGCGTGGTCGGCACGCCGAGGTGATGCATCGCCTCGCTGCACAGGAATTCGCGGATCGACGAGCGCAGCACGGCACGGCCATCAGCCCCGCGCGAATAAGGTGTGCGCCCCGCCCCTTTCAGCTGCAGCTCCCAGCGCGCACCCTCCGGCGCCACCAGCTCGCCCAGTGAGATGGCGCGGCCGTCGCCGAGCTGGCCGGCCCAGTGCCCGAACTGGTGGCCACCGTAGTTGGCGGCCCAGGGCTGCATGCCGTCATACAGGGCATTGCCACCGAAGACGCGGGGGAAATCCGGGCTGTCCAGCAGCGCCTGATCGAGTCCAAGCTGCGCGGCCAGTTCAGGCGAGTACGCCAGCAGCGTGGGCGCGGCCACCGGCGTGGGCATCACCGCCGACCACGCCGCGCCGCGCACTTCGCGCACGCGGGGGCCGGTTTCGTCGTCGCCGGGCAGGTCGCGGATGAATCGGTTATCGAAGCGCAGCGGTTCAGTGCTCATCACGACAAGGTGGGGGCGCCCGCACGCCGCTGCAAGCTCAGGCCGCGCCCGCCCCCAGGTCGAGCGGACCACCGCGTTCCACGGCGCGCTGGAACGCGGGTCGCTGCGCGATCCGGGCCAGGAAGGCCTGCAGTTTCGGGTAGCGCTCCATGCTGCCCGCGCGCGAGGCCGCCGCCTGGATCGGGAAGCTCATCTGGATGTCGGCGGCCGTGAAGCGCTCGCCGGCGAACCAGGGCGAGGCGCCCAGTTCGCGCTCCATCCAGTCCAGGTGCAGCTTCAGCTGCGGGCCTACGAAGCCCTTCATCACCTTGTCGGCAATCCCGCGCGCGATCGGCTTGGCGAAAAACGGCATCGGCGCCTTGCGTACGCGCGCGAACACCAGGCTCATCAGCAAGGGCGGCATCGCCGATCCTTCGGCGTAATGCATCCAGTAGCGGTAGCGCACGCGCTCGGCGGCCTGCGCCGGCATCGGCTCGGGCGACAGCTGGCGGCCACTGTCGTAGCGGTCGGCGAGGTATTCCAGGATCGCGCCGGATTCGGCCAGGACCAGGGCATCGTGCTGCAGCACGGGCGATTTGCCCAGCGGATGGATGTCGCGCAGCGCCTGCGGCGCCAGCCAGGTCTTGGGATCGCGCTGGTAGGTAACCAGCTGGTACGGCAGGTTCAGCTCTTCAAGCATCCACAGCACGCGCTGGGAGCGCGAGTGGTCCAGATGGTGCACCTTGATCATCGACAGGTCCGCAGGGGGCAAACGCCCATGCTACCCCCAATAAAAAACGCCGGAAGCTTTCGCTTCCGGCGTTCCTGGCACCTTGCGGTGGCAGGCGCCTATTAGGCGGCCTGCACCTGGTCAGCCTGCATGCCCTTCTGGCCCTGCACGGCGACGAAGGTCACCTTCTGGCCTTCCTGCAGCGACTTGAAGCCGGTGCCCTGGATGGCACGGAAGTGCACGAACAGGTCCGGGCCGCTTTCCGGGGTGATGAAGCCGAAGCCCTTGGCATCGTTGAACCACTTGACGGTACCGCTCTGACGATCAGACATGTAACTAACTCCTGAAACATAAGTTGAAATAATCGCGACCACCGGATTTCCGGAGCCGAGACTGAGTTGCAGGCGTTGGTAAAGCGGATCGATGAGCGGATCGTGAGATCAACCGCATCAGGCCACGATTCACGGTGACCCTAGCAAACACAGTGTGGGGGACGATACGCGTCTTTTACCGAAAAAGCGATAGCTGGGTTATTCAGCCACCTCCCCCCTCCCGCCTGACAGGACAAGGGATTGGGGAATGCTACACGAATTCCTACAGCCTATTCATGTATTTTCCGCCTTAATTGCAGCCAAACGGCAGGCAGGCAGAGGCTAAGGAACCAGACGGAGCTGCCGTAGAGCCACGCCCTGCGTGGCTCTACCGCCCAAGCGCCAGCTGGCTTCTGAATTGTCTGGATTCTCCGGTCAGCGGGTCTTCGAAGGCCAGGGCCTTCGCAAGCAGCTGAAGCGCCGGTGCCGCATCGCCCTGCCCGGCCGTATTCAGCTCCGGATACAGGTCATCCCCCGGATCGGCGCCCCCAGCGCGGCCATATGCACGCGCAGCTGGTGCTTGCGGCCGGTTTCGGGGTGCAGCCGATAGCGCCACCACGGCCCCTCTCCGTCGATCACCTCGATCCGGGTCCGCGCATTCGGCTCGCCCGGGACCTCGGCCATGCGGAAGAAGGGCTCGCCGGGCACCAGGCGGCTGTGCCGCTCCAGCGGGAAGGCCTGTCCGGGCAGCGCCGGCGCCATCGCCTCATAGGTCTTCACGATGCGCCGCTCACGAAACAACCGCTGATACGCGTCGCGCGTCCCAGGTCGCATGGAGAACAGCACCAGCCCCGCCGTCAGCCGGTCCAGCCGGTGCAGGGGCACCAGGTCGGGGTTGCCGGTCCGCGCCACCAGCCGGGCCAGCAGGGTCTGCTGCACGTACCCGCCGGCCGGGGTCACCGGCAGGAAGTGCGGCTTGTCGGCGACCAGCAGGTGCGCATCCACATGCAGGATCGCCTCCTGGAACGGGATCACCGGCTCGTCGACTACTTCACGGAAGTAGTGGATCTCCAGCCCCACCTGCCAGGGGTGGTCGGCCGCCAGCGCCCTGCCCTGCGCATCGCGCACCCGGCCGCGCGCAAACCGGTCCTGCTATTGGCCGCGGTCGATGCGCGGGAACCGCGCACACAGCCCCTCCAACAGGCAGCTCCAGTCGCCCGGAGGCAACTGCAGGCGGCTGGCGGCAACGTGGCCGGTAATCGGATCGGACGGGTGCATACCCCACGCATTATCATGGCGCTCTTTGTTTACGGTACCCCCATGGCCCTCACCGCCACCATCCGCAAGGCCGAACTGCAGATCAGCGACATGGATCGCGGCTACTACGCCACCCATAACCTGACCCTGGCCCAGCACCCGTCCGAGAACGACGAGCGCCTGATGGTGCGGCTGCTGGCCTTCGCGCTGAACGCCGACGAGCGCCTTGAGTTCGGCCGCGGATTGAGCGTGGACGACGAGCCCGACCTGTGGCGCCGCGACTACACCGGCGAGATCGAGCAGTGGATCGAAGTGGGGCAACCCGACGAATCGCGCCTGCGCAAGGCCAGTGGCCGCGCCCGCGCGGTGCAGCTGGTGATGTTTGGCAGCAGCAATCTCACCGACACCTGGTGGAAGCGCAATGGCGCAGCGCTTAACAAGCTGTCGTCGCTTGAGGTCATGGACCTGCCGGGTGACTTCGTCACCGAGTGGGGCAAGCTGATCGAGCGCACCATGACCTGGAGCGTGATCATCGAAGACGGGGAAGTCCAGCTGATGTCCGACAAGGCACACCTGACGGTCACCCCGACCTGGCGCAAGCGCAAACCGCAGGCCTGATCGCGCGCCGATGAGTACGATCCGCTGCGATGTCCTGGTGATCGGTGCCGGCGCTGCCGGGCTGATGTGCGCGCTCACCGCCGGCCGGCGCGGGCGCATGGTGCAGGTGATCGACCACGCCAACAAGGTCGGCAAGAAGATCCTGATGTCCGGCGGTGGCCGCTGCAACTTCACCAACACCGGCACCACCCCGGCCAACTTCCTGTCGGCCAACCCGCACTTCTGCAAGTCCGCGCTGGCGCGCTACACGCCGTGGGACTTCATCGACATGGTCGAGCGGCACGGCATCGCGTACCACGAGAAGGAACTGGGCCAGCTGTTCTGCGACATCTCGTCCAAGCAGATCGTGCGCATGCTGGTGGACGAATGCACCGCCGCCGGCGCGCAGATCCGCACCGACTGCGCGGTGGAGAAGGTCGAGCGCGGCGCGGACGGCTTCCACGTGCAGACCGCGCAGGGCCGCTTCCATGCCGCCTCGCTGGTGGTCGCCACCGGCGGCCTGTCCATTCCCAGCCTGGGCGCCACCGGCTTCGGCTATGAGCTGGCCCGCCAGTTCGGCCACGAGGTGCTGCCGACCCGCGCCGGGCTGGTGCCGCTGACCCTGAGCGGCAAGCACCAGGAGCGCTTCCACGACCTCAGCGGGGTCGCGCTGCCGATCGCGGCGCGTTGCAACGACGTGGAGTTCCGCAACTCGATGCTGATCACCCATCGCGGCATCAGCGGTCCGGCGATCCTGCAGATTTCCTCGTTCTGGCAGCCCGGCGACGACCTGCGCCTGGACCTGCTGCCCGGCCAGGACGCCGAAGACTGGCTGCGCACGATGAAACGCGACCGGGGTGCGGCCGAGCTGCGCACGGTACTGTCCGAGGTCCTGCCGCGCCGGCTGGCGCTGCGCCTGTGCGAACACTGGCTGCCGGACCGCCCGGTGCGCCAGATCGACGAGCGCGAGCTGCGCCAGGCCGCCGCCCTGCTGCAGGATTTCCCACTGGTGGCCAGCGGCACCGAAGGGTACCGTACCGCCGAGGTCACGCTGGGGGGCGTGGATACCCGCAAGGTGTCGTCCAGTACCTTTGAATCGCAACGGGTGCCGGGCCTGCACTTCGTCGGCGAAGTGCTGGATGTCACCGGCTGGCTGGGGGGATACAACTTCCAGTGGGCCTGGGCCAGCGGCCATGCCGCCGGCCAGGTCGTGTAGCCGTCCTTTCATTCCGTGATCGGCGCCCGCCGCCGGCATGGACGAAGTCACATGCATCGTGTATCAAGTTTGCAGTCCGGGGAGTAGTGAATGCAGAACGCGAATGACATCACCGTCCGCCTGCTGATCGTGGATGACAGCGGCGAGAACGCCGAAACCATCGTCAGCATGCTGCGCAACAGCGGCATTGCCGTGCGCCCGGCGCGCCCGCAGAACGCCGAGGAGCTGGGCCAGATCATCGGCGGCCAGCCGATCGACCTGGTGCTGGCCGCGCCCGCGCAGAGCATCCCGCTGCTGCAGGTGACCCAGCAGATCGCGGCCAGCGGCAAGGACATTCCAATGATCCTGCTGGCCGAGACCATCAACGAAACCGAATGGGTGGAAGCCAGCGCCAACGGCATCCGTGCGGTGGCCCTGCGCAGCCGCCCCGAGCACCTGCTGGCGGTGGTGCGCAACGAGTGGACCGACCTGCACGCACGCCGTGGCCTGCGCCGCATCGAGGCGCAGATGCGCGAGACCGAGCGCCGCTGCGATGCCCTGATCTCCTCCTCGCGCGACCCGATCGCCTACGTCCATGAAGGCATGCACATCCGCGCCAACGAGGCGTACCTGGAGATGTTCGGGTTCGAATCGTTCGACGACGTGGAAGGCATTTCGCTGCTGGACATGGTCGCCCCGCAGCACGTGGACGGCTTCAAGCAGCTGCTCAAGTCGCTGAGCAAGGGCGAGGCGCCGCCACCGCAGTACCAGGTGGACGCGCGCAACCAGGACGGGGCGGTGTTCGCCGCCACGATGGAATTCACCCCGGCCACCTATGAAGGCGAGAGCTGCCTGCAGGTGGTGTTCCGCCGCCGCATGGAATTCGACCCGGAGCTGGCCCGCGAGGTCGAGGACCTGCGCCAGCGCGACCAGGTCACCGGGCTGCTCAACCGCCAGACCTTCATGCTGCACGTGGAAAACGCGGTGGCCCAGGCCGGCCGCAGCGAGGGCCGGTTCGGCCTGCTGCTGGTCGAACCGGACCACTACGCGCGCCTGCTGCCGGATATCGGGCTGGACTCGGCCGATGCGTTGATCGCGGCGCTGGCACGGGTGCTGGCCGACACGGTCGGCGACACGGCGCAGCTGGCCCGCTTCGGCGAGCACAGCCTGGCAGTGCTGACCGAAGGTGCGTTCGCGCACACCGAGGCACTGGCGGACCGGATCCGCGAGGCCTTCGCGGCGCAGGTGTTCAGCATCGGCGAGCGTTCGGCCACCGTCACGGTCAGCATCGGCGGCGTGCAGGTGGGCGAGAAGATCGCGAGCATCGGCCAGGTGCTGGCGCGCGCCACCGAATGCCAGCAGGCCGCATCGGAGCTGGGCAACACCAGCCGCATCTTCGATCCGGCGGCAGTGGACCGCGTGGAAGAGGAACGCATCCAGCGCTGGGTGGCCCGGATCAACGAGGCACTGGCCGGCGACGGCTTCCAGCTGCACTACCAGCCGGTGCTGAACCTGGGCGGCGAGGCGCTGGAGCTGTACGAGGCGTACCTGCGCCTGGACAACAACGGCGAGCTGCTCAGCCCGACCGCCTTCCTGGGCATCGCCGAGGAGCACGGGCTGCTGGCGGACATCAACCGCTGGGTGGTGGCGCATGCGATCAGCGTGCTGGGCGAGCGCGAGCGCGCCGGCCATGCCACGCACATGATGGTGAAGATCACGCCGGAGTCGTTCAACGACCCGCAGATGGTGGCCACCATCCGCCGCGAGCTGCAGGCGCACGGGGTACCGGGCGAGCGGCTGTGGCTGCACGCGCCGGAAGCGAAGGTGTTCACCCACCTGCGCAACGCGCAGCAGTTCCTGGCCGACGTGGCGCCGCTGGGCTGCCGGATCGGGCTGGAGCAGTTCGGTTCGGGCCTGGATTCGTTCCAGCTGCTGGCGCACTTCCAGCCGCAGTTCCTCAAGCTGGACCGCGACTTCACCAGCGATTTCGCCCGCACCCGCGAGAACAGCGAGAAGATCGCCGAAATCACCACCCGCGCGCAGGAAGCCAACATCCGCACGATCGCCGAGTTCGTGGCGGACAACGGCTCGATGAGCCTGCTGTTCAGTGCAGGCGTTGATTACGTGCAGGGTGAGTTCGTGGGGCCTGCTGCGCCTGCGATGAACTTTGATTTCGGGTAAGGCTTGAGATCAAGACCGGGGGCCTGCGGTTTCACTGTATTGGGCCGGCGGGTGTGGGTTTGCGGGACACGCCGTGAATCCATCCATGGAGGCTTGTAGAAAACATCCATGTTTTCTACAGTCCCGCAAACCCACCC
>NZ_JASCOP010000096.1:0-16486 GCF_029959395.1 Stenotrophomonas sp. PS02300 | reverse complement strand
GTGCGGGTTTGCGGGGGACGCCGTAAACCCATCCATGGGGGCTTGGTCGCGGCATCCATGCCGCTCACACCCCCGCAAACCCGCCCCGACCCACCTTCGACGGTGTATCGGTCGTCGCGGGAACAGCGGGCCGCGTCGCGGTAGGGTCGAATCCCAATCGACTGCCGATAACGGTGAAACGCGCGGTGGCGCATGAAAACCATCGACGCCGCCGACGCAATTCAAAACCCCGCTAAACGTTCCGCAACACCACCCGCTTCCCGTCTTCCGTGGGCCGGTTGATGTAAAACAACCCCGGCCCCGGCCGGTATGGCAATTCGCGGGTTGCATCATCTGCCGCATACAACAACGCGGTGTCGCCGAGCGCATCGAAATTCCAATGCGCCGATTGCATCAGGTAGCGCTGTCGCAACAGCAGTTCCTGCGCTGCATCGACCGCCTGGCCTGCCACCAGGCGTGCGGCAATGGGCTTCAGCTCATCCGGCAACGCCATCGCCGGATCCGCATCCGGCGTGCGTGCCCACATTACGCCGGCGGCTGCCGCGCGCTGGTGGATCAGCCGCAGTGCGACCAGCTGGTAGCGCCAGTCGATCTCGCGTCTGAGCACCACTGCGGCATGCGCGAACAGGACCCACTGCGGCAGCACGCTGTCGCTGCCGGCCACGCGCATCTGCTGCCAGCGATGCCAGACGTCGACCCAGACGCTGTCGTCGCCCAGGCCCAGTGCGGCCTGCCATCGGCGGCACGCGGCCTGTGCGCGCAGGTAGACCTGGGTGCTGCGCAGCAGGGCCAGTGGCGGGGTGGTGGTGTCGGGTACGTCGTGGGTGCGGATGCGCTGGCCTTGTGGGCGTGTGAGTAGTTTCGGTCCTTCGATCCGCTGGTCGTAGCCGCCGCCGATGTTGGCGTGCACGCCGGGCAGGGCGATTTCCTCGTGCTGGGGCGCGACGGAGGTGAGTGCGAAGTAGTGGCGGTGCTCGTCGCGCGCGGTGACCTGGACCACCTTGTCGGCACAGCCGGCGGGCAGGTTGACGTGGGGCAGTTCGTCGCGCTGGCGCGCGTCGATCGCGACCACGGTGTCGAACAGGCCGACGAAGCGCACGGGGCGGATCGTGGGGGCGGAGGGCAGGGTCCAGCCGGTGCGGCGCAGCTGTTCCTGCAGCCAGAGGCGGCCGTCGGCGGCGTTGAGCCGGTTGACTGCGTCGCGTGCGGAGGCGGCGCCGCGCGAGAAGCCGAACAGGTCCAGGCGGACCCCGGTCAATGCGTGGGGCGGCAGGGTGCTGGCCAGGGCACGCAATGCTTCGGGCAGGCGCACGTCGAGGGCGCGGTGGACTTTGGCCTTCACGCCGCTGGGGCCGATGCCGAACGCCAGCCCCATCAGGTCGTCGTCCTTGCCGGTACGGGTGCCGGCGCCTTCGATGTAGATCGCCAGGGACAGCGTGCCTGGCAGGGTCGGCGCGGTGCGCCGGTGGTCGGGGTAGAGCGCGTGCAGCCGGGCGATGTTGGTCAGTCCGTTGCTGAAACTGCTGGTCAGGCGGCTCTGGTAGGGCGAGGCGTCATCGGCCAGCACGGCGGGGGCCGGCGGCCGCGGTGCGGGGGTGGTGCTGCCGGGCGGGCGCGAGGCGTGCAGCAGGTTGTCGGCGTTGTTGCGGGTGCCGTCGAAAAACAGGCCGATCTGCAGCGTGACCGGCACGGTGGTGGTCGTAGTGGGCTGCCCAGCCATGGCCTCGGTTCCCCTGTCGATGCGCGTTTAAGGTAGCGCGAAAGCGACACGAAGGCGACGTAACTGAACCGCTGTGGCCGCCGGTCACAGTTCGGGAATCTCATTGGTGGGCTCTATTGAATTCACGCGATCGATAGGCGCCAGATGGTCTGGCCTGTCGACAGGGGCGGCGGCGCGAACACGTTCACTTCCGAAGTTCACTCAACGAGAGAGGCGACATGATGTCCAGTTCGATGAGAAAGACCGCAGGTGCGATCACGTTGTTCCTGGCCGCCGTGGGTACGGCGGCGGCCGCTCCCCTGTTCCCGCCGGGGCCGGTGTGGCGCCGCGCCGGCGCGGCCAGCCAGCCGGCCGCGCAGGCGGTGCTGTCGGCGCCTTCCAGCGCCGCCGTGCAGGAGGTCCGTGTCGAGGCAGGCGCGGTGGTGGCGGCGCAGCGGCAGCTGGAGTTCGAGCTGCTCGGCACGCCCGTGCAGGCCCTGCAGCAGCGGGTGGAAAGCCTGCCCGATGGCGGCAGCATCTGGTACGGCAGCCTGCAGAACGCAGGTTCGAAACTGACCCGCCAGGCCGGTGCGCAGGATCCGGGCAATTCGGTGATCCTGGTGCGCAACGGCGACACGGTCACCGGTTCCATCCGCAAGGACGGCACGCTGTACCGGCTGCGTCCGCTCAGTGATGGCCGCCACGTGCTGGTGCAGGTGGATGAGTCGCGCATGCCGGCCGAACACCCGGCCGACTACAACACGCTGCCGAAGATCGAGATGCCGGCCAGTGATCGTGCCGGCATTGCAGCGGCCTCGTCGGGCACGCCGGCCACCATCCGCGTGCTGGTGGTGGCAACCAATGCGGCGGTCAGCGCCTATGGCGGCAACATGCAGTCGCTGGTGCAGCTGGCGGTGGCCGAATCCAACCAGGGCTACACCAACAGCAACGTGGGCATCACCATGCAGCTGGCGGGCTACCAGGCGGTGGCGTACACCGAGTCGGGCAACTTCAGTACCGACCTGGCGCGCTTCCGTTCGACCAGTGATGGGTACATGGATGCCATCCACACCACCCGCAACAGCACCGCGGCGGATGTGGCGGTGCTGATCATCAACAACAGCAGCTACTGCGGGTTGGCATCGGGCATCGGCTCCACCGCGTCGAGCGCGTTCGCGGCGGTGTACTGGGACTGCGCCACGGGCTACTACTCGTTCGCGCATGAGATCGGCCACCTGCAGAGCGCGCGGCACGACATCGCCACCGACTCCAGCACCTCGCCCTATGCATATGGCCACGGCTACCGTTACCAGCCGGCCACCGGTTCACGCTGGCGCACGATCATGGCCTACGACTGCACGTCCGGCTGCCCGCGCCTGAACTTCTGGTCCAATCCCAACATCAGCTACAACGGGATTCCGATGGGCATCGCCTCCAGTGCCGACAACCAGCGCGTGCTGGTCAACACCAAGGCGGCGGTTGCCGCGTTCCGCTGATGGTTTCCGGAGCACACGACCAACGGTATGCCCGCCGTAAGGCGGGCACCCTTCGGGCCGTCGGCAAGCGACGTTAGGAAGGGCTGTGCCCTTCCTTGCGTGTGCTACCGGCATGGCCGGCAATGGTAGGTACCGACCGTTGGTCGGTACGGCTTTACGCCAGCGAATCCAGCGTCCACCCCTGCGGGGTGACGCGCAGCACCGAGCCCTGCTCGTACCAGTCGCCCAGCACGATGCGCGTGCACGCGCGGCCGCCGGCCTGCAGGCTGTGGATCGCCGGGCGGTGGGTATGGCCATGGATCATGGTGTCCACGCCGTGGCGCACGAACGTGGCGGTCACTTCGTCGGGTGCGACGTCGGTGACGGTTTCGAAGGTGGCGCGGTCGCCCTGTTTCATTTCCGACTGGCGTGCCTGGCTGGCATCGCGCGCTTTCTGCGCGAAGGCGATGCGTGCGGCCAGCGGCTGGGCCAGGAACTGGGCCTGGAACACCGGGTCGCGGGTCTGTGCGCGGAACTGCTGGTAGGCCACGTCATCGGTGCACAGCAGGTCGCCGTGCTGCAGCAGCACCGGGGTGCCGTACAGGTCGATCACGCTCGGGTCGGGCAGGATGCGGAAGCCGGCGCGGCGCGCGTAGTCCTCGCCCACCAGGAAATCGCGGTTGCCGCGGATGAAGTACACCGGCACCCCGGCGGCAGCGACCGCCTTGAGCGCATCGGCCACCGCATCGGCGGCGGGGGAGGGGGTGTCATCGCCGATCCAGGCCTCGAACAGGTCGCCCAGGATGTACAGGGCATCGGCCTGCATCGCCTCGCAGCGCAGGAAGTCCAGGAACAGGTCGGTGATGGCTGGACGGCTCGGGTCCAGGTGCAGATCGGAGATGAACAGCGTAGTCATGCCGCCATTGTATTAGGTTGTCCGATCACACCGGCAACGGCAACCATTGCAGGCTGGCGCCTGCCAGCGCCGTGGCAATCGCCGTCGCCGCCAGCACATCACTGGGGTAATGCAGCCCCAGCACCACCCGCGATACCCCGACCGCCGCCGTGAACGGCACCAGCACCGGGGCCAGCCACGGGTAGTAGGCCAACGCCACGATCGTGAACGACACCGCATGCAGGGTGTGCCCGGACGGGAAGCTGAATTCGTCCAGCGGTGCCACCCAGGCACGGATGCGCAGGTCGGCTGCATACGGGCGGGGGCGCCGGGTCCAGCGCTTCAGGCTCTTGTACAGCAGCAGCGCCATCAAGCCGGTGGCGGCCATGTGCAGCGACGCGCGCAGGCCATCGAAGCCATCCACCAGCACCAGCGCGCCCATCAGCGCGTACCAGAACACCCCGTCGCCGAGGCGGCTGACCACCGAGAACGCGCGGCGCACGCGGCGGTGCCGGCAATAGTGGTTGGCGCGCCGGCACCAGCGGGTCTCGCGCCCGCGCAGGGCATCAAGCGGCGTGGTCCGCATGCGACCTCCGGGCCGTGGCCAGTTCGGCAAGCAGGGCCTCGAACTCGGCGACGACCTGCTGCGGATGCAGCCGCGTCATCGCCACGGCCGCATTGCGGCCCAACCGTTCGCGCTCGGCGTCGTCGCCGGCCAGGCGCACGGCCGCATCGACAAAGGCGTTGTCATCGTCCACCGCTACCCCGTTCTCATGGGTGCGCAGGTGCTCGCGGGCCGCGCCGTAATCGAACGCCACCGTGGTCACGCCACTGGCCATCGCTTCCAGCGTGACGTTGCCGAAGGTCTCGCTGCGGCTGGGGAACAGGAACAGGTCGCCGCTGGCGAAATGGCGGGCCAGCGCATCGCCGCGCTGCACGCCACAGAAGATGAAGTCCGGGTTTTCATGGGCCAGTTTCTCTCGGGCCGGGCCATCGCCCACCCACACGAAGCGGGCCTTGGGCCGCACCTGCTGTAGTTTGCGGAACGCTTTCACCGCCAGTGCCAGGTTCTTCTCCGCGGCAATGCGGCCCACGTAGATCGCCGCGAAGCCGCTGCCGTCGATGCCCCATTCCTCGCGCAGCGCCGGGTCGCGCCGGGTCGGCTCGAACTGGCTGCTGTCCACCGCGCGTGCCAGCAGGCGCACCCGGTCGAAGCCCTGGTCGCCGAGGAACTGCTGCAGCTCCTGGGTCGGGACCAGCGTGGCATCGGCCTGGTTGTGGAAGCGCCGCATCCAGCGCAGGGCAGCGGCCTGCAGCCAGGCCACGCCGTAGTCGGGCAGGTATTCGTCGAAGCGGGTGTGGAAGCCCGTGGCCACCGGGATGCCCAGGCGCCGCGCGGTGCGCAGTGCCGACCAGCCCAGCGGGCCCTCCGTGGCGATGTAGATGGCGTCCGGGCGCTGCTGCTGCCACTGCCGGGCCAGCCGCTTGGGGGCCGGCAGGCCGAAGCGCAGGCCGGGGTAGCGCGGCAGCCCGGCGCCCTGCACCAGCAGCGCGCCGCCGGCATCGGTGTCGTCGGCCTGGCGCGGGCGGACCAGGTCCACCTCATGCCCGGCCGCGCGCAGTCCCTGTTCCAGCCCCTGCACGGTCAGGGCAACGCCGTTCACTTCGGGGGGGTACGTTTCAGTGACGATGGCATAGCGCATGGCGGGCCTCCGGTTTGAAGGCATGCTCGGGGGTGGCGATGTAGCCGACATGACATCGACATGACCGCCGCATGACGCCGCGCCGGGCACGAAAAAAACCACGGCCCCGAAGGGCCGTGGTCATCCTGCATCAACCGCGCGGGCCGATCAGAAGCGCTGCTGGTACTTCATGTAGATCACGCGGCCGATGTCATAGCCGCCGTAGTACGAGAAGGCCGAGTTCGGCTTGCTGTACATGATCGGGCCCAGCTTGTCGAAGACGTTGTTGGCGCCGACCGACACGGTGCCTTCCCACGGCAGGGTGTAGCGGAACTGCAGGTCGTGGAAGGTGACCGAACCGCGCTCGTTGTAGTTGCGCGAGCCCTTGTACCACGGTGCGTACTGGCCCGGATCGGAGCACTCTTCCGGGTACAGCGCGATGTTGGCGCACTGTTCCTTCACGCCGGAGTAGTAACGGGCGGTCCAGCTCATGCCGAAGTTTTCCAGGTCCCAGCCCAGCACCAGGTTGGAGCGGACGCGGAAGCCGCTGCCGATGCCGTTGGTGGTGGTCGGCACGACGCTGGCGTCGTTGGTCGAACGGTAGACGTTGCTGGACACATAGGTGGTCGCCGAGTTCAGCGAGAACTTGCCGACGTTGGTATCCAGACGGTAGGTCAGGTCCAGGTCGTAACCTTCGGTTTCCAGGAAACCGGCGTTGCGGTTGCCGAACTTCAGGTTGGTCACGATGCCGGTGACCGGGTCGCGGTCGAAGCGCGAGCAGCGCGCGTCGATGCCCTGCTCATAGCAGTCGATCAGGATCTGGGTCGGGGTATCGGCAATGATGGTGTTGTCGATGCGGATCTTCCACCAGTCCAGCGAGGCGTTGAAGTTCTGGATGAAGCCGGGGCTCCAGACCAGGCCCAGCGTCTTGCTCTTGGAGGTTTCCGGGGTCAGCGTCGGGTTCGAGCCGGAGGTGAACGGCACCGGGGTGGCGTCGATGGCGACGGTCACGGCCTGGTTGCCCTGGCGCAGCTGGCGGAAGTTGGCGGAGTCGGCGATGTCACGCGAGCAGCGCGCGCGCACTTCGGCGTTGGTGCGCGAGGAGCCGAACACGGTGTCGCACGGATCGCTGAAGTTTGCGAAGGTTTCCGAACCGCCACCGAACAGGTCGTTGATGGTCGGCGCGCGGAAGCCTTCTGCCCAGGTGCCACGCACCATCAGCGAATCGATCGGCTTCCACTTGAAGCCGAACTTGCTGTTGAGCGTGTTGCCGAAGGTGTCGTAGTCCGAGAAGCGGGTGGCGCCGTTGAAGGTCAGTTCCTTCGCGCCCGGCAGGTCGGCCAGCACCGGCATGTTGAGCTCCAGGTAGGCTTCGTTGACGGTGTAGTCGCCACCGGTCGGGCCGGCGGCCAGGTTGGTGGTGGCACCGGTCTGGGCCAGCGCGTCGGGGGTGTACTTGCCTTCTTCCTTGCGGCTTTCAACACCGAAGGCGAAGCCCAGGTCGCCGGCCGGCAGGGTGAAGATGGAACCGGCGATGTTGGCGAAGAAGTTCTTCGAGGTGGTGCGGCCCTTGGTGGTTTCTTCCGGGAACAACCACGCCTGCAGCTCTTCATTGCCGTACAGGCCATTGGGCGCGGTCACGCCGTAGGCGACCAGCGGGTTCCACGGCTTGCACACGTCGGTGGAGATCGGGGCGGCGGCGGTACCGCACTGCACCTGGCCGGCCGCGTTGAGGAACGACGGACCCACGCCGGCGGCCACGCGCGCCTTGTGCAGGTTGCCGGTGGCCACCGATTCCAGGTCGTTGCGGTTGTACTGGTAGCCCGCTTCCCAGTCGAAGTAGCGCTCGCCGATGTCGAACGAACCGTCGAACGAGGCCACCGCACGGTAGGTCTTCAGTTCGCTGGTGGTGACGCGCGGAATTTCCCAGGTACGGCGGTTCCAGGCCACGGCGGTCGGCGTGGCATAGCCGTGCTGGTTGCCGAACGGGTTGAAGTAGCTGTCGATCGACATCGGGCCGACGCCGACGGTGCTGGACTGCAGCGGGTAGCCGGCGATCTGGCGGGTCGATTCACGCTGGTTGTACCCAAGCTCGGTGCGGAAGTTGATGCTGTCGGTGATCGCGAAGCGACCATCGAAGTACACCGAATCGCGCTTGAGCGGATACATCACGTGCATCTGGTCGTTGGCGTTGCTCACATCACCGGTGAACGGGGTGGTGTCGGTGCGGTGGTAGTTGCCCGGCAGGGTCGGGTCCGAACCCCGGTTGAGCGAGTAGCCGCAGCCGGCGGTGGCCGTGCAGCCCGGGCCGCGCAGACCGGTGATCTGGCCGTACTGGCTGATCGTGGTCCAGTTGCTGGCGTCCAGCGGGTGGCGGTCGGTCATGCCGTACTGGCTGAAGCCGCGGTCACGTGCCCACACGCCCTTTTCTTCGGCATGTTCTGCCGACAGGGTGAGCGAGATGCGGTCGTTGCTCCAGCCGGCCACGACGTCGAAACGGTCGCGGGCGCCGTCGCCTTCGCTGTACTGGCCGTGGTAGACGCTGGCGGTGACGCCGGTGACGTTGCCGCGGGTGATGATGTTGACCACGCCCGCCATTGCATCCGAACCGTAGATGGCCGAGGCGCCGTCCTTCAGCACTTCGATGCGCTCGATGGCGGAGACCGGCAGGTTCGACACGTCCTGGTAGCCGGAGGTGCTGATGCCCAGGCGCTTGCCGTTGACCAGCACCAGCGTGCGCTGGGTGCCCAGGTTGCGCATGTCGATGTAGGTGCCGCCGGCATTTTCACCGGCGGTCAGCGCGTTGGCGCGGCTGATCGTCGGGCTGCCCATGGCGGTCACGTTCTGCAGGATGTCGGCGACCGAGCTGAAGCCCTGGCGCTCGATGTCGTTGCGGCTGATCGCAAACACCGGCTGTGCGGTTTCCACGTCCACCGTACGGATACGCGAACCGGTGATCTCGATGCGGTCGAGGTTGGTGGTGTTCGGCGCGTCCTGTGCCATGGCCGGTGCGGCCACCAGGCCGACGGTACCGGCGACCAGGGCATGGCGGATCGCCTGCCCGAGTACGTTGATGCGTGAAGTCATTAGGCTCTCTCTCTGGTTCGGAACTGAATCAAAACGGTCGGCGGGGTCCCAAGTGCCCTGCGTCCCTGAAAAACCACCCCAAATGGGCTGGTATTTCGATCTTAGTCCCGTTCGTTAAGCCCTTGTAAAGAAATTTGCCAGATAAAGTTCACTCATCCGTAACCAAAGAGACACAAATTGTTAAAAATCAACTAATTGTGATTCTTTGCCGAATCCGGTTTTTGTGTCCTGATGTGTCGCAATGTATCCGCATGGAGTGGCGCAGCATGAGGATCCGCGCAGATCTCCCTGTGGGAGGCGCGGTCCGGAAGCGCAGAGAGGGGAGCCGCTGGCGCGGCTCAGGCCACGAACGGGCGGAACTGGACGCCGAGCCCGGCCATGCCGTCGGTTTCGCCGATCAGGTCGGCGCGCAGCAGCGGGCGGGCATCGATGTAGGCCTGCGGCAGGATCAGCGACAGGCGGCTGTCGTCGGCGCTGAGCTCCAGCGCCGGCACGGGGGTGTCTTCGTGGGCGCGGTTGAGCAGCACCGCCAGCCGGAGCAGGGCGGTCATGCGCCGGGCCGGCAGCAGCAGGCGCTCGGGCAGGGCATCGAACGCGGATTTGGAAACGTTGCGGCGGTGGCTGCGCACCAGCGCGGCCAGCAGCTGCTGTTCCTGGCGCGAGAAGCCGGCGATGTCCGAGTTCTCCAGCACGTAGCTGCCATGCACGTGGTAGCCGCTGTGGGCGATCATCAGGCCCAGCTCGTGCAGGCGCGCGGCCCAGCCGAGCATGCGCGCGTCGTCCGGGTCCAGGTTCCAGCTGCCTTCGACCTGGGCGAACAGGTCCAGCGCGGTGCGCTGCACGCGTTCGGCCTGGACGGTATCGATGCCGTAGCGCAGGGTCAGCGCGTCGACCGATTCGTCGCGCAGGTCGTTTTCACTGGCGCGGCCGAGGATGTCGTACAGGATGCCCTCGCGCATGGCCGCCTTGCTGACCAGCAGCTTCTGCAGGCCCAGCGCCTGGAACGCCGCTTCCAGCACCAGGATGCCGCCGGCGATGATCGGGCGGCGGTCGGGCGACAGCCCGGGCAGGTTGATGTCCTCGATGCGCTTGGCCTTGAGCAGCTCATCGCGCAGCTGCGGCAGGGCTTCGGCGGTGATCGCGCCCTTGCTCAGCTTCATGGTGGCGCAGATTTCGCTGATCGCCTTGTGCGTGCCCGACGAGCCCAGCGCTTCGTGCCAGCCCAGCGAGCGGTACTTGGTGGCGAACTGCTGGAACTCGGCGCCGATCTCGGTCAGCGCATCCTTCCAGCGCCGCTTGCTCAGCTTGCCGCCCGGGAAGAAGCGCCGGGTGCTGGCGATGCAGCCGGCCTGCAGGCTCTCGCGCTCCAGGGTCTGCATGCCCTGGCCGATGATGAATTCCGTGGAGCCACCGCCGATATCGATCACCAGCCGGCGCTGGTCCGGCTTGGGCGGCTGCGCATGGGCCACGCCCAGGTAGATCAGGCGGGCCTCTTCGCGCCCGCTGACGACTTCAATGGCATGCCCCAGCGCGGTTTCGGCCGGCATCAGGAACGCCTGCGGCGAGCGCAGCTGGCGCACCGTATTGGTGGCCAGGGCGCGCACGCGCACCGAGGGAATGCCGCGGATGCGCTGGCCGAACCGGGCCAGGCATTCCAGCGCACGCTGGCGCGCTTCCGCCGACAGGCCGCCCTTGCCATCCAGGCCGTCGGCCATGCGCACGGTCTCGCGCAACCGGTCGACCACGCGCAGCTGCCCGAGCGTGTAGCGCGCGATGACCATGTGGAAACTGTTCGAACCGAGGTCGACGGCGGCGAGCAGGTCGCCATCCTGCAGGGCGGGCGGAGTCGTGGAGGTATGCGGCATGGGCGAATGGTAGCCGAAGGGTGGGTCGCGGCGTCACCGCGCGGCCTTCACATGATGCGACCGGTGGCCGCATTGAAATGAATCCCGACCAACGGTCGGGATCTACCGATGGCGTTGTTGCAGGGCCCTACAGGCCCTGCATCAACGCCATCTGCGCCGAGTGCGGGGGCTGGTCGTGGCCGGGGGTGCATTTGCGGTACTCGCCGTCGGCATGCAGTTCCCAGGCGTTGAGGTTGTCGTCCAGGTAGTTCTGCAGCACGTCGCGGTAGACCTTGCGGGCCAGCTCCGGGTCCAGGATCGGGAAGCAGGTCTCCACCCGGCGCAGCAGGTTGCGCTCCAGCCAGTCGGCGCTGGCGCAGTACAGCTCGGACGCGCCGTCATTGCCGAACCAGTAGACCCGGCTGTGTTCCAGGAACCGGCCGACGATCGAGCGCACCCGGATGTTGTCCGATACCCCCGGTACGCCCGGACGCAGCGTGCACGCCCCGCGTACGATCAGGTCGATCTGCACGCCGGCCTGCGACGCGGCATACAGCGCGCGCACCACCTGCGGTTCGTTGAGGGCGTTCATCTTGGCGATGATCCGCCCCGGGCGGCCCTCGCGGGCCAGGTGCATCTCGCGTTCGATGCGCTGCAGCAGCCCGTCGTGCAGGGTGAACGGCGACTGCAGCAGGCGCTTCAGGCGCGTGCGCGGGGCCAGCCCGGACAGCTGCTGGAACAGCAGGTGCACGTCGTTGCCGATGTCGGCATCGGAGGTGATCAGGCTCAGGTCGGTGTACGCCCGCGCGGTGCCGCTGTGGTAGTTGCCGGTGCCCAGGTGCACGTAGCGGCGCAGCTTGCGGCCCTCGCGGCGCACGATCAGCAGCATCTTGGCGTGGGTCTTGTAGCCCACCACGCCGTACACCACCTGCACGCCGGCTTCCTGCAGGCGGTCGGCCAGACCCAGGTTGGCTTCCTCGTCAAAGCGCGCACGCAGCTCCACCACCACGGTGACGTCCTTGCCGTTGCGCGCGGCCTGGATCAAAGCATCGACGATCAGCGAGTCCTTGCCGGTGCGGTACAGGGTCTGCTTGATCGCCAGCACGTTCGGGTCCACCGCGGCCTGCTTGATCAGGTCCAGCACGGCGGTGAAGGCGTCGAAGGGGTGGTGCAGCAGCACGTCCTTGCGCGCCACCACTTCGAAGATGCCGTCGCTGTCGCGCAGCGTGCGCGGGCTCATCGGCGGGTATTTCAGTTCCGGCCGGGCCAGCAGGTCGTACAGCTGGATGACGCGGTTGAGGTTGACCGGGCCGTCGATGCGGTACACCGCGTTCTCGGTCAGGCCGAAGTTCTGCAGCAGGGTCCGCACGATGTCGCGCGGGCAGTCCTGGGCGATCTCCAGCCGCACCGCCGGCCGGTAGCCGCGGTCGACCAGCTCGTCGCGCAGCGCCAGCGCCAGGTTCTCCACTTCTTCCTCATCCACCACCAGCTCGGAATTGCGGGTCACCCGGAACTGGTAGGCGCCCTGGACTTCCATGCCCGGGAACAGCTCGCCGACGAACGTGGACAGCACCGAGGACAGGAACACGAAGGTCTGCGGCCCGCCCAGGGTCTGCGGCAGCTGGATGATGCGCGGCAGCGAACGCGGCGCCCGCACGATGGCCAGGTGGCCGGCGCGGCCGAACGCATCGGTGCCCTTGAGCACCACCACGATGTTCAGCGATTTGTTGAGGATCTTCGGGAACGGGTGCGAGGGATCCAGGCCCAGCGGCGACAGCACCGGCATGATCTCGTTGCGGAAGTACGCGCGCAGCCAACGCTTCTGGCGGTGGTTCCAGGAGTGCCGGCCCAGCACGTCGATGCCGGCCTCGTGCAGCGCCGGGCGCAGCGTGTCGTTCCAGCAGCGGTACTGCTGGTCCACCAGTTCCGCGGCGCGGTCATGGATGGCATTGAGGATGGTCTGCGGCGCCATGCCGTCCGGTGCCGGCGGCAGGCCGAATTCCTGCGCGTGGCGCACCGCGGCGGCGCGGATCTCGAAGAACTCGTCCAGGTTGGTGCAGGAGATGCACATGAAGCGCAGCCGCTCCAGCACCGGTACCTGCGGGTCCATCGCCTGGGCCAGCACGCGGAAGTTGAAATCCAGCTGCGACAACTCGCGGTTGATGTACAGGGCCGGGTCGCGCAGTGGATCGGTTTCCGCCGGCAGGGCGATGGGAACGAGGGTGCTCATGCGGAGGAGTCTTCTGCAGAGGAAAGGGTGGCAACGTCGGTGCGCTCGCGCACGTGGTCGGCATCGAAGTGGCACGAGAACACGCTGCCCTTGCCGACCTCGCTCTGGATCTCCAGGCGCGCGTGGTGCAGGCCGAGGATGTGCTTGACGATCGACAGGCCCAGGCCGGTGCCGCCGCTTTCGCGCGAACGGCTGCTGGAAACGCGGTAGAAACGCTCGGTCAGGCGCGGCAGGTGGGTGGCGGGAATGCCATAGCCGGTATCGCGTACCGCCAGCACCACGCCGTGGCCTTCGCGGGCCAGCTCCACCTCGACCCGGCCGCCGGCCGGGGTATAGCGCACCGCGTTGGTGACCAGGTTGGAGAAGGCGCTGTGCAGTTCCTTGTTGGAGCCCTGCAGGTCCACCCCGGCGCTGTCGATCACGCTGATCTGGTGGCGGCCCTGGCTGTGCGCCTCGGCTTCACGGCGCAGCGTGGCCAGCATCGGCGCCATCGCCACGGTTTCTTCTTCGGTGTGTTCCTGCGATTCCAGCCGCGACAGGGTCAGCAGGTCTTCGACCAGCTGGGCCATGCGCTGCGACTGCTTGCGCATTTCCTCCAGCATCGGCCCGGTGCCGGGGAAATCCTCCGGCTCCATCATGTCCAGGTAGCCGTGCACCACCGTCAGCGGCGTGCGCAGCTCATGCGACACGTTGGCCACGAAATCGCGGCGCACCTGCTCCAGCCGCAGCAGCTTGCTCACATCGCGGGCGATCAGCAGCCAGTAGTCCGGCGAATAGGGAATCAGGCGCAGGTTGAGCCGGATCGCCGGGTCGACCGGGGAGGGCACGTCCAGGATCGGTTCGGCATTGCGGCCGCCGGCCAGCCAATGCGCCAGCGGCATCGGCTGCAGGCGCGCGACCAGGGCCTCGCCCAGGTCGCCGGGATGGTGCAGGCCCAGCAGCGTGGTGGCCGATTCATTGAACCACTGCACGCGCTGGCTGTTGCGGTCCACCACCACCACCGCATCCGGCAACGCGGCGGCAGCGGCGCGGTAGCTGCGCAGCATGTCCAGCAGGCGCCGCTTGCGCGTGCGCATTTCCAGCTGGTTGCGGTACAGCAGCCGGTCCAGTTCGTTCCAGACCCCGTTGCCGCCGCTCATGTCCCAGCGCTGGCGCGCGGTGAGCCGGCGCAGCACCTTGCGCAGCCGCCAGTAATGCCAGGCCAGCGCACCAATGGAGGCCAGCGCGATGCACATCCACACATGCCCGGTGGCGAGGCCCACCAGGCCGGCGGCAAGCAGCAGCACGGCGAGGGTGGCAAGGGTTTTCAACCAGGCGGAGCGGATGTGGCGCGGCATTGCGGTCCCAGGGAAAAATCAGGTCGAGGTCGAGAACCGGTAGCCTGCACCGCGCACGGTCTGCACCATGTTCTCAGCGCCGAACGGTTCCAGCGTCTTGCGCAGGCGGCGGATGTGCACGTCGATGGTGCGCTCCTCCACATATACGCTGCCGCCCCACACATGGTCCAGCAACTGGGCACGGGTGTATACGCGCTCGGGGTGGGTCATGAAGAAGTGCAGCAGGCGGTACTCGGTCGGGCCGATCGGCACCGGCTGGTCGCCGGCGAACACCCGGTGCGCGGCACCGTCGATGCGGATGGTGCCTACCGCCACGCTGCCGTCCTCGTCATCGTCGCGCGCCCGCCGCATCACGGCGCGGATGCGGGCCAGCAGTTCGCGGGCCGAGAACGGCTTGACCACGTAGTCGTCCACCCCGGCTTCGAGCCCGCCGACGCGGTCGTTCTCTTCGCCGCGCGCGGTCAGCATGATGATCGGCACCTCGCGGGTGAGGGCCTCCTTGCGCCAGCGCCGGGCCAGGTCCAGCCCGCTGGTGCCCGGCAACATCCAATCCAGCAGGATCAGGTCCGGCACGCGGTCGGCGATCGCCGTCTGCGCTTCGCGGGCGTCACCGGCGTGGATCGGGTCGTAATCACCCTTGCGCAGGGCAAAGGCGACCATTTCGCGGATCGCGGGTTCGTCATCGACGATCAGGATGCGTTTCTGCACGTGCCCACCGTATTACTCATCAGACCGGGATTGAGCCCAGTAGACTACGGTTTCATGACATGTTTGTGACGGCCATGGAGGCATTGCCATCCCACCGTCATCCGGGCGCGGTTCAGCGCCGTTCCAGCTCCGGGTCGTTGATGCCCTGCCGGCGCATCTCCAGCACGGTGGGGGTGATGCTTTCGATCCGCGCATCCACCCGGGCCCGGCCCACGTAATCCAGCGCCGGCTGCTTCTTGAGCGCCTGCAGCTGCATCAGTGCCTGCTCCGGCCGCCCGTTCAGGAACGCGGCCTCGGCGTAGGCCTCGCTGGCGCGCAGGGTGTCGCCGGCCAGCTCGCTGGCGCGGGCATAGCGCTGCTGGAACACCGGATCATTGCCGCTTTGCGACAGCAGCGGGCGCAGCATCGCCTGCGCGCGCTGGCCCGCCTCGCGCCCGCCCTGTTCGTTCAGCATCTCGGCGTAGGTCAGCGCCACCGGGCGGCTGCCGGGGTGCTGGCGGAGCAGGGCGTCGAAGCGGGCATTGGCCTGGGCCGGCTGGCCCGAGCGCGACTCGGATTCTGCCAGTGCCAAGGCCACCCACAGGTTGTCCGGGTGGTCCTTGAGCAGCTCGGTGAGGTCGCGCCGGGCCTCGGCCGCGCCGCTGTTGCGCAGACGCGCCAGGGCCAGCCCATAGCGCTGGGCGTCGTTGAGGCCGCTTTTCTGCGCGCGCTGCAGGTTCTGGTATTCGGTGGCCAGCTCGCCCGGGGTATCGGCGCTGAGCACGCGCAGGCGCTCGCGCGCCCACTCGAACTGGCCGGTGCCGCCCCGGCTGAGCGAATTGACCGAGATCTGCATCGAGGCCGGCAGCAACGGGTTGCTGCGCCGGACCAGCGGGTCGGACAGGGCCGGGTCGGCCGGGTCCACCCGTTCCTGGCGCACCCCGCCGGGTACCTCGGTGGTGAGCAGCACGGTGTCCTTCTTCATCTGCTCGGCACGGGCCTTGGCTTCGCTGATGCGGGTGGTGTTGACCGGGTGGGTCTGCAGGAAATCCGGCACCGAATAGCCGCCGGCATTGCCGCGCATCGAGGCGGACATGCGTTCGAAGAAGCCGGCCATCGCATCCACGTCGTAGCCGCTGCGGGCCAGGGTGCGGATGCCCAGGCGGTCGGCCTCCGATTCATTGCTGCGGGTGTAGTTGATCTGGCGCTGCTGCATCAGCCCCATGCCGGAGGTGATCGCGGCCATGGTGGCATCGCCGGAGGAGTTGCCGCCGGCCTGCTGCGCGGCCACCACCGCCGCCAGCATGCCCAGCAGGATCGGGATCTGGTCGCGCTGGGCCCGTTCCACCCCGCGCAGCACGTGCTGCTGGGTGACGTGGGCGATTTCGTGGGACAGCACCGCCGCCACCTCGTCCTCGCGCTCGGCGGTCAGCACCAGCCCGGCGTTGACCCCCACGTAGCCGCCCAGAGTGGCGAAGGCGTTGATCTGCCGGTCCCTGAGCATGAAGAACGTATAGGACTGGCGCGGCTGGGCGCTGTTGGAGCCCAGC
>NZ_JASCOP010000095.1:0-16538 GCF_029959395.1 Stenotrophomonas sp. PS02300 | reverse complement strand
CGCGCGGCGAGCGCGACCAGCCGCCGGGTGCCCAGAGGCGCCGACAGGGCCAGCCCGAGCAGGCCGCCGGCCGCCGCGCCGGCGCCCGCGCGCCGCTGCTGGACGGTGTCGCCGTCGATGCTCTGTTCCAGCCCGATGCCCAGCTCGGCTGCCGAGCCGATCAACACCACGGGCAGCAACGGCGGAATGAGCACGCTGGCCAACCCCACCGCCTAGTCAAAGCGCTCCAGCCGCGGCAGCCATCGGCGCCGGAACGCCTCCCACGGCGAGGTCATCAGGGTCTGCGCGTCGCGCCGTGAGCGCTCGCGCAGGCGACGCACCAGCGCCTGCGAGGCTTCGCCTTCGATCGGCGCCGCCACGCGGCCCGTGCCGAACATCGCACGTGCGCCGTTGCCCAACGCCGTGTGCACGCCGTTGGAGATCCAGCCATCCTGCAGATCGGCCAGGTCGAAGGCACCTTCCAGCCACCGCCGCCCCACCTCGGTGGCCACCGCACGTTCGATCCAGCCGGTCATGTCCGCCGTGTTGGCGAACTCGTGGAACCGGTTGCGATCATGCGCGAAGTACAGCAGCACTTCCGGGCCCCGGCTGTCGCCGATGTGCAGCACGCTCGAGGGCGTGCCATGGATTTCCAGCCAGCCGGCGTGCGTGCCATTGGCCGGCACCGGCGTGTAGTCCGGCTGCTGCGACTGGCCTGCGGTCATGCTGCCGAACACGCCCAGCGCCAGCTGCATGCCGCGCTGCGACAGCGAGCCTTCCGCGTGCTGTTGCCAGCAGGCGTACAGGTAGCCGCCGCGCAGCGTGGTACGCACATCGGTTTCGTGGCGCTGCCAGAAGGCGTCCAGGGCGGCCAGGTAATCGCCCTGCACGTCCAGCTCGCGCGCCATCGACAGCAGCTGACCCGCCTGCAGGCCAACCACTTCGCTGTTCTCGTCGAAGAACGCGCTGTCCCCGGCGGTATACAGCCCCAGCCGCTGCGCCGATGCCTCCTCGAATCCGGCGGCGCGGCTCATCGCACACTCGGCGAAGCTGGCCACCTGCTGCCGCTGGGCACGCGTGTGCACCCAGCCACTCTGGGCCTGCTCACTGGCAACGCCCCCACTGAACGCGACCACGTAGCAGCAGCTGCTGTCGAAGGCGATGCGGTAACGGCGCATGATTTCATCGTCCAGCCGCTGCTGCACGAATGGCACCAGCATCGGGTACGCGCGTTCGAGCAGGCTGCGCCCCACGCTCAGCGCATGCAGCCAGCGTGCGCCCTCCATGCCGGCGTTGCGCAGCGCACCGGGCGTGTCGGGCGGAAAGCGGGCCATCCAGTGCGCCGCGCGCCGCGCGGTCAGCCCCGCCACATCCAGCGCCACCAGCTCCCCGGCCCCGGCCAGGACCGGCACCGGCACCGGCAGGTGCTGCAGCGCCAATGCCGCGTCCAGTGTATTGAAGGCGTCGCGCAGCTGGGCCGGCGTGCGCGCCGGCATGCGCAGCTGTGCATGCCGCAGCTCCAGTGCCTGCAGGAACATCGCCCAGCGGAAATCGCCATCGATCACATACGCCTGCACCACCGGCAGGCTGCCGTTCTGCCAACGGGCATGCTCGCTGGCGGCCACCCGTGCGTACAGCTGGTGCGGGACTTCGCTGGACAGCTGCTGCAGCGCCTGGGCGCTGGAACCGAATGCCTCCACCAGCGGGGTCCGCGTGGTACTGATGACCAGGGTGACAGGCTCGGGCTGTTCGGGCGTCGGGTTGGCCGTCACCAGCAGCACCCCGTGCAGCGGCACGCCGTGGCCGCTGGCATTGGCCGCCAGTGCGTGCACGTCGATCTGCCGCCCCGGCATCGCAAGTGCGCGACCGTTGGCGGCTTCGTTGAGATCGAACCGCGCGGGGAAACCGACCAGCACGTTGACCACGGCGGTGGCTTCGTCACTCAGGTGCCCGGCGGCGTTCAACAGTACCGCCGCACCCGTGAGCCGACGCCCGATGCCGGCCAGGAAGCGCGCCGACCCCGTGCTGGGGTGGCCGTGCCAGGCCTGTTCCACGCAGCTGTCGTAGTAGCTGCGAAACGCGCCCAGGTAGTTGCGGCCGCGCACCGCCTGGGTGAACTGCGCCAGCGTGAGCTCACGACACTCCTGCACGGGGAAATAGGTTTCCGGCGCGCCCCGGTAATACAGGGCGGTATGCACGCTGTCCGCCTCCACCGGCAGCAGCGCCGCAGTGACCAGCGTGTGCGCGCTGACCAGGCCGCTGCGTACGCGCCGGTCGTAGGGAAGGCGGTGGTGCAGGTTGCGGAACGTGGCACCGGGAGGACGCAGCTGGTGCGTCTCCCAGGCCGGCCAGGGTTCACTCAGCAGGAAGGTGTTGCGGTAGATCCCGGTGGGATCGATGACCTTGCCGGTCACGTTGCGCAGGTCGGCCGCTACCTGCTGCGCCAGGTGGGCATCCAGCTGCGGCAGTGCCTCGTAGGCTGCGGTCAGGGCCTGCTCCGAAGCAACGATGTCCCGCCACGCAGCGGTCAACCGGTGGTGCTGCTCGCTGGCGTTGCGGCCCATCGACTGCACCCAGGTCAGTATCCGCGACCGGGTGAGCTCGACATCCAGTCCCGCCGGCGCGCCGAGATCGCCCATGCCAGGCTCGGGCACCTGTTCTGCCATGTCGATCAGCGAGCGGCTGGCGAGCTCCAGACTCGCGCGGGCATCCGCCTCCAGCGCTGGAGTGTGTGGGGCATCGCTGACGACCACGGAGCGGCGCGACCGGCCGTTGATCCCTGCCACCTTCTCCTCCGGCACCGCCATGGCAGCGATCACTTCGTGCGCGACATCGTTTGCTTCAAGGAGGTCGGCGATGCGGTCGACCAGCGTCGTTCCGGACAGGCGCCCACCCGCATGCACGCGATTCCAGATGCCGTGCCAGATCGAGCCGGCGCCATCACGCTCGATCAGCGCATCGAGCAGGTCCACCGTTCTCGCCACCACGTCCGGCGCAGCAGGAGGCACCTCACCGAACGCCCATCGCCAGCCCAGTCCAGCCAGGCCCAATCCGCTGCCCACCAGACCGCCGGCCAACGCCAGCAGGCCGCGCCCGCCGCCCCGCGCAGCGGCGCCGGATGCCACCGCAGCGACAGGCGGCGGCGCAATGGGCCCTGCCCACGGCGTGGCACCCGCGGATGCGACGGACGTATCGGTGCCAGGTGTTTGCAGCTGCTCTGCGAACAGCCCCTGCACGCGGGGCGTCGCCGATGCGACGAACAGCAATGCATCGGCCAATGCCGCGCGCAGGCTTGCTGCCCGCCGCGCGGCGGGATCCACGCGTTCGGCTACCGCCAGCAACCAGCCCCCCAATCGATCCCCTGGGCCGCCACTGGTCGCCAGCAACGGATCGGCCGGACCACCGGCAAGCCGCTCCAGGTCCGCCAGCACCGAGGGGCGCTGCGCATCGGAGACCAGCGCGCAATGGTCCAGGTCCACCGCGTCGAACAGGACAGGGAGGGCCGCGCGCGGATCGATCCGGGTGCCTTCGCGCGCGGCCATCGCCGCAGCCTGCGCGACAGCGCGTTCCCGCTGCGGGTCGGGCAACGCCGGCATCCAGCGCGACAGCTGCCCACGCGCATCGTCGCGCTGGATCGCGCGGTGGGCGGGCCTTGAGGGCTGCAGCTGCCGTGCCACCTCGCGACTGTCCTGCACGCCGCGGGCCTGCTGGGCATGCAGGAGTGCATTCCACTCGCGCCGTGGCATGTCGAACGGCCGGTACAGCGCATCGCGCATGGCGGCCAGCAGCGAATTCGTGCTGGCAACCGCCCAGGTCAGCTGCGCGCGCAGACCCGCGCACTCCACCTCCCATGCCGTGCGCGGCAGCGTCAGCAGCGCGACCAGGCAGGTGCGCCATGCCGCGCGTTGTGCGCCCGGCAACCCGCGCGGCAGCAGTCCGGGCAAGGCATCATCCACCAGCCCCTGCGCCATCGGCGCGGCCATGGCGGTGCGGTGGAAGCGCGGTTCCAGGGTGAGGAAAAAGTGAGCATCCAGCGGGCCTTGCCGCAACGCCGCCGACAGTGCATCCAACGCTGGGCCGGGTACGCCGTCGAGCCACAGGGTTCTGTCAGGGCACCACGCATCCGTATTGCAGATAGTAGACGGACCGGCGCTGCGTACGTCGCTGGACAGTGACAGGCTAGTCGCGCGCGCATCACCGCTGTCCACGTGGCCCGTGCAGATCGGGGTCAGGTTCGCCATGGTCGTGTCGTGAGGTGACGAGGGGTTGGAACCTAACCGGATCCATGGCCAGTACCAGCGCCCCCTTGTGCCGCCTACACCGCCCCGCGCATCTCGATGCCGGAAGCGACGTCGACATCGGTTGTTTACGTCACCGTTGCCAGCCGTACCAGAGCTCACCCTGGACCGGCAGCACCGCCAGCCACCGGGTGCCATCACAGGCCACGCTGCTGTAGACCCGTGCACCGAGCGGCCATGTCAGCGACACACGGCCGTTGATCAGTTCGATGGCAGCCGTTCCCTCCTGCCAGGGTTCGTAGTCGCCCAGCGGGCCGTCCCCATGCAGCGGTCCACGCGCATGGCGGGCATCGCGCAGATAGTCCAGCCCGCCTGCCAACAATGCGTCACGGGTCTCTGCGACCAAGGCGAAACGCACCAGGCCGGGCGCGGTACGCGCACCGGGCAATGCCATCAGCGGTGATGGCCAGCTGCGCGCCGCCTCGGCGTCCCCCAACAGCGCACAGCGCCCCAGCCGGGCTGGCAAGGCCCGGCTGGCGCGCTGCTGCAGGCGACGATGCCAGTTCGTCGTCATCGCCGTTACTTCAGGCTTGCGCCCAGTTCGTACCAGTCGATCCGGCGGGTGATCCACATTGCCGTGGCCAGCACCGCGAACAGCAGCAGCGACCCCATCAGCAACGCGTTGTTCTCCGACACCAGCAACCCATACAGCGCGCCGTACAGCACGGTCAGCATGCCGGCGAAGCCCATGCCCCGCACCCAGCTGCGCAACACGCCAGACAGGTACACCGCCTGCAGCCCGATACACGCCACCGCCGAAACCACGTACGCCACCCAGAACGGAATGTGCTCGGACAGGCTCAGCAGCAGCAGGAAGAAGATCGCCAGTGCCAGGCCCACCATCAGGTACTGCAGCGGGTGGATGCGCAGGCGCTTGATCAGCTCGAACAGGATGAAGCCCACGAACGTAAGCACGATGAAGAGGATGCCGTACTTGCTGGCGCGGTCGGCCTGGGTATAGATGTCGACCGGGTTGACCAGCTCCACGCTCACCGTTTCCGGCTCCACGTCGCGGTTGTCGCGCAGCTGGCGCTGTGCCTCCGATGCCAGCGAGGACACCGCCCACTCCGCGTCGAAGCCCTTCTCACCCACCTGGCGCTCATTGGGCAGGAAGCTGCCACCGAACAGCGGGTGCGGCCACGGCGAGCGGATGGCGATGCGGCTGTCATCGCCCACCGGCACCACCGCCAGCGAACGGGTGCCATCCAGCACCAGCGACAAGTCCACCTTGCTGCCCTTGAGCATGCCGCCGGTGCTGTCGGCGAAGCCCTGCAGTGGCACGTGCAGGCCCTTGCCGATGCCGGTGACATCGCCGATGCCCGGCTGCAGGGTGAGCGCCTCGCCATCGACCTTCAGATCGGGCGAGCCGACCAGGCCGCGCACGTCGGCGATGCCCACTGCCAGGTACGGCGTGCCGTACACCCGCCCCGTCTTCACCGGGTAGTCGTCGTCGCTGAACTCGGCGCTGACCTTGGCCTTCCAGGTGTAGACCGGCACGCGGAACAGCCCGACCCGGCGTTCGTCGGGCAGCATGCCGCCATCGACCACCAGCTTCGACGGCATCTGCAGCCAGTAGCTCTGCTCGACCTGGGTTTCGATCTTCTTGGTACCGGCCGCGTCCACGACTTCGACCTGGCGGGTATCGGTCCACGGCACCACCCGGATCGGCCCGGTCAGCGTCTGCGCGCCGGCCCGGCTCTGCGCCACGCGCAGGTAGGCCTGGTCGCGGTACGCCTCGCGTTCGCTGATCACGCCCTTGATCATCATCAGCGGAATCAACAGCAACAGGATCAGCCCGCCCACGATGGCGAACCGCAACAGCATCTTCAGGGATTTCATCACCCGTCCTCGGTTGGGAAGGGTGCCAGCTTCAGCGCTGCCGGTGTGCGGGGTTTGTGGTGTATTTGAAGCGAATGTGAAGTGACGCGATGGCGCCGCCGCCTTCGCGGTTGCGCAGACTTGCCTGGCCGCCATGCAGGCGCGCCACTTCCTGCACGAACGACAGGCCCAGGCCGGAGCTGCGCTGGCCGGTGGCCGGGCGCGCCAGCGAGTAGAAACGCTCGAACACTCGGTCCAACGCGTATTCCGGCACCCCGCTGCCGCGGTCGGCCACGCGCAGCACCACGCCGTCGCCTTCGCGCGAGGCACCCAGCTGGATGCGGCTGCCCGGGGGGGAGAAGGCCAGCGCGTTCTCCAGCAGGTTGTTCAGGGCCTGCCGCAGCAGGTAGGCATCGCCGTGGATCTCCAGGCCGTCGGCGACTTCAATGTCCACTTCGACATCAGCCGCCTGTGCACGCATCGCCACCGCGTCAGCAGCTGCCCGCAGCAGTGGCGCCAACACGATGCGTTCGCGCTTCTGCAGCCAGCCGTGCTGTTCCACTTCGGCCAACGCCAGCAGCTTGTCGATGGTTTCGGTCAGGCGCTGTTCCTGGCCCTGGATGCTGCGCGCGAAATGCACGCGGTCGGCATCGGGCAGCGGTTCCTGCAGCAGTTCGGCCGCACCGCGGATCGCCGCCAATGGGCTTTTCATTTCGTGGGTCAGCGACTGCACGTACTGCTCCACGTACGCCTTGCCTTCCAGCTTGCGGCGCATGGTTTCCAGCGCCTGGCCGAGGTCGCCGATCTCATCGCGGCGCGGCTTGGGCGGCGGCACCGGTTCGCCGGCGCTGACCGCCTTGGCATAGCGGTTGAGCCGGTTCACGCCGTGCATCAGCCACGCGGTCATCAACAGCCCGATCAGCGCCGACAGCCCGATCAGCCACGCGCCGCGCTGCAGGATGGCGCGCTGGCTGGCGGCAATGAACGGATCGATGCTGCGGTTGGGCTGGGCCAGGCTGAGCACGCCGATCAGCCGGGTGGGATCGGCCGGGTCGTGGATCGGCGCGGCTACGTGCATCACCGAATGCACTTCATCGCCGGGCGTTTCCGGGCTGGAGCGCGCGCCGTACTCGCCGCGCAGGGTGCGGTAGACATCGTTCCAGCGCGAGTTGTCGCGGCCGATGTCCTGCCCGGTGGAGTCGTAGACCACGATGCCGCGTGCATCGGTGATGGTCACCCGGTAGTCCAGCGTGCGCTTGGGGAAGCGCCACACCATCGCCTTCGGGTCGCGCCGTTGCGCGCGGGCCAGGTTGGCCACGAACGGGCCATTGCGGATGTGCCCGGCCTTGAGGTCGGCCGCGGCCATTTCCGCCAGCACGTTGGCCGCATCGACCAGCGTGGACTCCATCGCCTGGCGTACCCCGGGCTTCACTTCGTTGACGAAGATGCGCATCACGAAGAACGCGGCGATGCCCACGATCAGGAAGAAGCCCAGGAACAGTTTCAGCCCCAGCCGCACGCTACACCTCCAGCGCGTAACCCACGCCGCGATGGGTGCGGATCGGGTCGGGATCGGCGCCGGCAGCGCGCAGCTTGGCGCGCAGGGTCTTTACGTGGGTATCCACGGTGCGGTCGGCGCTGTCGGCATCGGTATCCCAGCCGCGATCCATCAGCTGGCCCCGGCTGAGGATCGCGCCGGGGCGCTGCAGCAGCGCGGCCATCAACGCGTATTCGTAGCGGGTCAGCTCCAGCAGCTGCTCGCCGAAGCGGATCCGGCGGCCCTCGCGGTCGATCGCGAAGCGGCCGTGCTGCTGCCAGCCAGCCGCCTCCGCAGGGGCCGGTGCCACGGCACGGCGCAGGCGCGCCCGCACCCGCGCCACCAGCTCGCGCGGCGAGAAGGGCTTGGCCACGTAGTCGTCCGCGCCCAGTTCCAGGCCCAGCACCCGGTCGAACTCGTCATTGCGGGCGGTCAGGAAGATCACCGGCACGTCGCTGAAGGTGCGCAGCGTGCGGCACACTTCGAACCCGCTCATGTCCGGCAGGCCCACGTCCAGCACCACCACGTCCACCGGCTCCTGGCGCAGCAGCTGCAGCGCCTGCCCGCCCAGCAGGCAGTGGCGGGCCCCGTAGCCCTCGCTGCGCAGCGCGTAGAGCACCGTATCGGCGATGGCGGCTTCGTCTTCGACGACCAGGACGTTGTGCAGGGGGCGGTTCATGCGCGCAGCATAGCCGCTGGGGCCGCCGCCCCGTACACTGCGCCGATGAATTACCGCCACGCCTTCCATGCCGGCAACCACGCCGATGTGCTCAAGCACATCGTCCAGCTTGCCCTGCTCGACACCTTCAAGCGCAAGGACAGCCCGTTCTTCGTGCTGGACACCCACGGCGGCGCCGGCCGCTACCTGCTGGCCAGCGAGGAAAGCCGCAAGACCCTGGAGGCCGAGGAAGGGGTGATGCGGCTGATGGCCCAGCCCAAGCTGCCGGCCGTGGTCGAGCGTTACCTCAAGGCGGTGCAGGCCGACAACCCGGTCGGCGCGATGATCAGCTACCCCGGCTCGCCGCTGCTGAGCGCGCAGACCCTACGCGAGCAGGACCGCATGGCCGTGTGCGAGCTGCAGGATGCCGAAGCGGCCTCGCTCAAGGCGCTGTTCGCCCATGACAGCCGGGTGGCGGTACTGCACGCCGACGGCTACGCCCAGAACAAGGCGCTGCTGCCGCCCAAGGCCAACGGCGTGAAGATCGGCCGTGGCCTGGTCCTGATCGACCCGCCCTACGAGGGCCAGGATGCCGAGTACCAGCGCATCCTCTCCTCGGTGAGCGAGATCCTGGCGCGCTGGCCGCAGGCCAGCTTCGCCATCTGGTTCCCGATCAAGCAGCGCCGCACCATCCTGCACTTCCTGCGCAAGGCGTGCGCCCTGCCGGTGAAGTCGGTGCTTACAGTAGAACTACTGGTTAGGCCCGATGACTCTCCCCTTCGGCTCAACGGCAGTGGCATGCTGTTGCTCAACCCGCCCTGGCAGTTCGACCAGGTGCTGGCTCCGGCCATGCCCGCGCTGAAGCAGTACCTGGGCGAAGCCGGCGCCAGTACCCGCCTGCAGTGGCTCAAGCAGGCCGAGTAACGCCACGACCGCCGGCTGAACGGCGTGAGCGTTTCGTTCACGGAACGCGCCCCCGGGGATGCGAGAATCCGAAGACCACCAAGGAATCACCGGTATGGCTACCCGTAACCGCATGCCGCCCTGGCACGAAGTTTTCAAAGCGCCCAGCGGCCATGAGCTGCTGATCCGCCCGATTCGTCCGGAAGACGGTCCGCCGTTGAAGGAAGCCTTCAGCCTGTTCGGGCCGGAGGAAGTCCGCGACCGCCTGACGCAATCGGTCAAGGAGCTGTCGGACGAAGCGATGCAGCGGCTGACCCACCCCAACGCCAAGACCGAGATCACGCTGGTCGCCGCGGAGAACCTGCCTGCAGGTGACGCGGTGGTCGGTGCGCTGGCGCGCGCCTCGATCATCCCGGGCACGAAGGATGCGGAGTACGCCATCCTGATCAGCCGGTTCCTCATCGGCCAGGGCCTCGGCCGGCAGCTGATGCGCAAGCTGGTCAAGTGGGGACGCGGCAAGTACCTCGATCACCTGTACGGCGACGTGCTGGAAGCGAACGAACCCATGAAGCAGCTGGCCGCATCGCTGGGCTTCAAGGCCATCCCGCATCCGCAGGGCACGCCCGGCCTGGTGCGCATGGTGCTGGAACTCGATCCGGGCCAATAAGGGGTCATCACGTGGCGGTCTGCTAAAATCGACCGCTCATGTCACGCACCTCATATCCCGCACCGCCGCTGCCCCGTTCCGGGCAGCTCCGCGCCTGGTGGCGCGCTCCCGCATCGCCCACGGCGCTGGCGTGGTACATCGCCCGCGCTGCGGAAACCCATGACGGGCCGTTGCTGGTCATCGCGCGCGACAACCACGGCGCCAACCAGATCGAGTCCGACCTGCGCACCCTGCTGGGCACTGCGTCGGACCTGCCGGTGGTGGCCTTCCCGGACTGGGAAACGCTGCCCTACGACGCCTTCAGCCCGCACCCGGACATCATTTCGCAGCGCCTGGCCGCACTGCACCAGCTGCCCACGCTGCGCCGTGGCATCGTGGTGGTGCCGGTGCAGACCCTGCTGCAGCAGTTGGCGCCGCTCAAGTACATCATCGGCGGCAGCTTCGACCTGAAGGTCGGCCAGCGCCTGGACCTGGATGCGGAGAAGCGCCGGCTTGAGGCCGCCGCCTACCGCAACGTGCCGCAGGTGATGGACCCGGGCGATTTCGCCGTGCGCGGCGGCCTGCTCGATGTGTTCCCGATGGGTGCCGAGGCGCCCCTGCGGATCGAGCTGCTGGATGAGGACATCGATTCGATCCGCGCCTTCGACCCGGAAAGCCAGCGTTCGCTGGACAAGGTCGATGCGGTGCGGATGCTGCCCGGCCGCGAAGTCCCGCTGGACGAACTGAGCGTGTCGCGGGTGCTGGCCACCCTGCGCGAGCGTTTCGACGTGGATACCCGGCGCAGCGCGCTGTACCAGGATCTCAAGTCCGGGCTGGCGCCGGCCGGCGTGGAGTACTACCTGCCGCTGTTCTTCGACGAGACCGCCACGCTGTTCGACTACCTGCAGCCCAATGCGCTGCCGGTGATCGCACCAGGCGTGGGCGAAGCGGCCGCGTCGTTCTGGGCCCAGACCCAGAACCGATTCGAACAGCGCCGGCATGACGTGGAGCGGCCGCTGCTGGCGCCCACCGAGCTGTACCTCAGCCCCGAGGCCTTCAGTGCGCGCTTGAACACGCTGCCGCGCATCGAGGTCTGGAGCGCCGACCACCCGCGCATCGACGAAGCCAAACCGCTCGGCGACCAGCCGCTGCCGCCACTGCCGGTGGCCGCGCGCGATGCCCCGGCCGGCGAAGCGCTGAAGTCGTTCCTGGGCCACTACCCCGGCCGGGTGCTGATCGCCGCCGATTCGCCGGGCCGCCGCGAGGCGTTGCTGGAAGTGCTGCTGTCGGCGGAGCTGAAACCGCCGGTGGTGGCCGACCTGCCGACCTTCCTGGCCGATGCGGGCCAGCGGTTTGCCATCACCGTGGCGCCGCTGGAAGACGGTTTCGCGCTGGACGCACCGCCGCTGGCGGTACTCACCGAACGCCAGCTGTTCCCCGAGCGCGCCGGCACTACCCGGCGCAGCCGTCGGGTCGGGCGCGAGCCCGAGGCGATCATCCGCGACCTCGGCGAGCTCACCGAAGGCGCGCCCATCGTCCATGAAGACCACGGCGTGGGCCGCTACCGTGGCCTGATCGTGCTCGATGCGGGCGGCATGCCCGGCGAGTTCCTTGAAATCGAATACGCCAAGGGCGACCGGCTGTACGTGCCGGTGGCCCAGCTGCACCTGATCAGCCGCTACTCCGGCGCATCGCCGGAAACCGCGCCGTTGCATTCGCTCGGTGGCGAACAGTGGAGCAAGGCCAAGCGCCGCGCCGCCGAGAAGGTCCGCGACGTGGCCGCCGAACTGCTGGAAATCCAGGCCCGCCGCCGCGCGCGCGCCGGCCTGGCGCTGCACGTGGACCGCGCGATGTACGAGCCGTTCGCGGCCGGCTTCCCGTTCGAGGAAACCGCCGACCAGCTCGCCGCCATCGACGCCACCCTGCGCGACCTGGCCAGCAGCCAGCCGATGGACCGCGTGGTCTGCGGCGACGTCGGCTTCGGCAAGACCGAAGTGGCCGTGCGCGCCGCGTTCGCGGCCGCCAGCGCCGGCAAGCAGGTCGCCGTGCTGGTGCCGACCACGCTGCTGGCCGAACAGCACTACCGCAACTTCCGCGACCGCTTCGCCGATTGGCCGCTCCGGGTGGAAGTGCTGTCGCGCTTCAAGAGCACCAAGGAGATCAAGGCCGAGCTGGAGAAGGTGGCGGCCGGCACCATCGACGTCATCATCGGCACCCACCGCCTGCTGCAGCCGGACGTGAAGTTCAAGGACCTGGGCCTGGTGGTGGTGGATGAGGAGCAGCGCTTCGGCGTGCGCCAGAAGGAGGCGTTGAAGGCGATGCGTGCCAACGTGCACCTGCTGACCCTGACCGCCACGCCGATTCCGCGCACGCTCAACATGGCCATGGCCGGCCTGCGCGACCTGTCGATCATCGCCACCCCGCCGCCGAACCGGCTGGCGGTGCAGACCTTCATCACCGCCTGGGACAACGCGCTGCTGCGCGAAGCGTTCCAGCGCGAACTGGCGCGCGGCGGCCAGCTGTATTTCCTGCATAACGACGTGGAAAGCATCGGCCGCATGCAGCGCGACCTGGCCGAGCTGGTACCCGAAGCCCGCATCGGCATCGCCCACGGGCAGATGCCCGAACGCGAGCTGGAACGGGTGATGCTGGATTTCCAGAAGCAGCGCTACAACGTGCTGCTGTCGACCACGATCATCGAATCGGGCATCGACATCCCCAACGCCAACACCATCATCATCAACCGCGCCGACCGCTTCGGCCTGGCCCAGCTGCACCAGCTGCGTGGCCGCGTCGGCCGTTCGCACCACCGCGCGTATGCGTACCTGGTGGTGCCGGACAAGCGCTCGATGACCCCCGATGCGGAGAAGCGCCTGGAAGCCATCGCCTCCATGGACGAACTCGGCGCCGGCTTCACCCTGGCCACCCACGATCTGGAGATCCGTGGCGCCGGTGAACTGCTGGGCGAAGACCAGAGCGGGCAGATGGCCGAAGTGGGCTTCAGCCTGTACACCGAACTGCTTGAGCGCGCCGTGCGCAGCATCCGGCTGGGCAAACTGCCCGACCTGGATTCGGGCGAGGAAGTACGCGGTGCCGAGGTCGAGCTGCATGTGCCGGCACTGATCCCGGACGACTACCTGCCGGATGTGCACACCCGCCTGACCCTGTACAAGCGCATCAGCAGCGCGCGCGACAGTGCCGAGCTGCGCGAACTGCAGGTGGAAATGATCGACCGCTTCGGGTTGCTGCCCGATGCGGCCAAGCATCTGTTCGCGGTGGCGGAGCTGAAGCTGCAGTGCAACGCGCTGGGCATCCGCAAGCTGGAACTGGGCGAGAACGGCGGCCGCATCGTGTTCGAGGCCAAGCCCTCCATCGACCCGATGGCGGTCATCCAGATGATCCAGAAGCAGCCCAAGCTCTACACCATGGATGGCCCGGACAAGCTGCGCATCAAGGTGCCGCTGCCGTTGCCCGAAGACCGCTTCAACGCGGCCAAGGCACTGCTGACCACGCTCACCCCGGGTTGATTTCACGCCGGGCGAACGTCGCCCGGCGCATATCGCCTACGTCCCCCCGCGATGTATTGCCATGTTCGACCCCTCCCCTCCCCAGGCGTGCTCCATCGACGCGTTGTCGATGTCGCTGCAGATGCGCGACCAGTACACCCGCTTCCATTGCGACCGGGTGGAGCTGCTCGGCGACCAGCTCGGCCGCCTGTGCGATCTGGATGACGCCCAGCGCACGCACTTGACCCTGGCCGCACGCTTCCATGACATCGGCAAGATCGGCATCCCGGACAACGTGCTGCTGCACCCTGCCCGCCTGGATGACGAACAGCGCGCGATCATGCGCACCCATCCCGAACGCGGCGAGCGCATCTTCGCCGCCACCGGTCGCCCCGATGCGGACGAGGTGGCACGATTGATCCGCGCCCACCACGAGGCGGTCGATGGCAGCGGCTATCCCGACGGGCTCAAGGGCAACGACATTCCGCTGGGTGCGCGCGTATTGACCATCGTCGACAGCTACGACGCGATGACCACCGCCCGCCCCTACCGCGGCGCGATGCCGCACGCCAAGGCGATGGGCATTCTTGCCGGGCTGCAGGGCGGCCAGGTGGACCCGGACGTGTTCGCCCAGTTCGTGCGCCTGATGGACGGCCAGCCCTAGCGGTCAACGGGCAAAAAAAAGCCCGGCAGTGCGCCGGGCTTTTCTTCATTCAACCGCGGGCAGTTACCAGATCACCACGCGCTTGTCGTCGGCGCGCACCATCGCGTCGCCCGGCTTGCACTCGAACGCCTGCGCGAACGCCGGCATGTTCGACGGCGCGCCATTGGCACGGAAGTTCGCCGGCGCATGCGGGTCGGTGTTCAGGCGCACGCGCAGTTCGCCGTCGGTGAAGTTGCGGCGCCACACGGTTGCCCAGTTCATGAAGAAGCGCTGGTCCTGGCTGTGGCCATCCACGGCGACGTTGGCCTTGGGGTTCTCCTTCAGCGCCATCTGCAGCGCGTCGTAGGCCACGGTCAGGCCGCCCAGGTCGCCGATGTTCTCGCCCAGGGTCAGCTTGCCCTTCACGTTCACGCCCGGCAGCGATTCGTAGCCATCGAACTGCGCCACCAGCTGGTCGGTACGGCCGGTGAAGGCCTTGCGGTCGCTGTCGGTCCACCAGTTGTCGAAGTTGCCGTTGGCCGCGAACTGGCTGCCCGAGTCATCGTAGCCGTGCATCATCTCGTGGCCGATCACCGCACCGATGCCGCCGTAGTTCAGCGCCGGATCGGCCTTGGCATCGAAGAACGGCGCCTGCAGGATCGCCGCCGGGAACACGATCTCATTCTTGGTCGCGTTGTAATAGGCATTGACGGTCTGCGGGGTCATGCCCCACTCGGTCTTGTCGACCGGCTTGCCGATTTTGTTGAGCATGTAGCGGTAGTTGAACGCGCGCGCGGCCTGCATGTTGCCCAGGTAGCTGTCGGCGTTGGTCTCGAAGCCCGACCAGTCACGCCACTTGTCCGGGTAACCGATCTTCGGGGTGAAGCTGGCCCACTTCTCCAGCGCCTTCTTGCGGGTGTCTTCGCCCATCCACTCCAGCTTCTCCAGGCGCGCCTTCAGCGCCACCGAGAGGTTCTCCACCAGGTGCTGCATCTGCTCCTTGGATTCGGCCGGGAACACCGCGTCCACGTACAGCTGGCCCAGGCCTTCGCCGATGGAGGTGTTGACCGACTCCAGCACGCGCTTCCAGCGCGGCTGCATTTCCTTCTGGCCACGCAGGGTGGTGCCGTAGAAATCGAAGTTGGCCTTCTCGAACGCACTGCTCAGGTACGGCGCAGCATCATCGACGGTGTGGAAGCGCAGGTACGCCTGCCAGGTCGAAGCCGGCACCTCGGTGAGCATCTTGTCCACTTCGCCGAAGAACGCCGGCTGGGCCAGCGAGAACTTCTGCGCGGCCGGCACCTTCAGGGTGTCGAACAGCACGGTCCAACTGAAGTTCGGGGTCAGCTTGTCCGCTTCAGCCGCGCTGACCGGGTTGTAGCGCTTGGCCGGATCGCGCAGCTCGATGCGCGACAGCGACGCCTTCGCCAGGCGGGTTTCGAAGTCCATCACCGCCTGCGCCTGCGTCTTGGCCTGCGCGGCATCCACGCCGGACAGGGTCAGCGCCTGCGCGATGTAGGCCACATAGGCCTCGCGGATCTTGGCCTGCGATTCGTCGAAGTAATAGCCCTTTTCCGGCAGGCCCAGGCCACCCTGGCCGACATACGCGATGACATTGGCCGAGTCCTTGTAATCGGCGTTGGCCGACAGCGAGAACAGCACGCCCTGGCCCTGCGCCTGGCTGTCGCGCAGGTACTGGGTGATGGCGGCGGTATCGTTCAGCGCGGCGATCTTGTCCAGCTGCGGCTGCAGCGGCGCAATGCCGGCCGCTTCGATCTTGGCTTCATCCGAACCGGTCCTCCAGATATCGCCGATCTTGGCTTCCACCGAACCGGCCTTGGCCTGGCTGGCCGCGGCCTGCTGGACCAGCGCGTGCTGCACTTCCAGCGAGCGCTCGCGCAGGATCTCGAAGCTGCCCCAGGTGGTCTGGTCGTTCGGCACCGGGTTGGCCTTGAGCCAGCTGCTGTTGACGAACCCGTTGAGGTCGGTACACGCAGCAATCGCCGGATCCAGGTCCGCGCTGTTGAGCGAAATCAGCGGCGTCTTGATCTGCGACAGATCAAACGCCGGCTTGGCATCGGCCACGGCGGCAGCCGGCGCGGTATCGGTCTTGCCACAGGCCGCCAGCGACGCGGCGATGGCAACGGTCAGGCCCAGCGGGACCAGCTTGGAAAACTTCATTCGACTCTCCGGCTACAGGGAAGCATCGCCCGCAATACGGGCAATCGGGCAGCGTAGCGCGGGTGGGCTGTACTTGGACCGGCCAAAGGTCACAGGCGCGCTCTTGGCTGTGCGCGGAAAGCGTTGGCGTATCAGTTGTTACGGGCCTCCCCTCGTGCATTCCGTGTGCGGATGCGAAGAGCTGACACGCATGGCGTGTCACTACGCCGTACGCATGACCTGCCTTTGATCTTCCGTGGCCTCCGACAATTCGTCGGAGGTGGGACGGGGCGGGTTTGCGGGACTGTAGAAAACATGGATGTTTTCTACAAGCCTCCATGGACGGATTCACGGCGTGTCCCGCAAACCCCCACCGTCCCGCCAAGCCGC